>JAHRAM010000118.1 GCA_020027305.1 Acidimicrobiia bacterium
CCATTCTCTCATCTCATCTAAACCCACAACTAAGTCTTTTAACACGCGACTGTCCCATGCCTCTAAACTCTTAATTTTTTCTTCAATGTCTCCAGCGTGGCCTGCTTCATCACTTGCCTCGATGTGAACGATAAACAAGTCACCCTCATTTTTTAAGAAGTCTAGAGCAGCATCTCGCTTTCCCTCATAGTTTGTGTCATACCAAGCAGTCGCCCCCTCAACTTCAACTACTTCCATATCGGTTAAGGCGCCTAGCCCCCTGACTAAGTCAACAGCAGTTACCAACCCAGCCTCTTTTTTGAAAGTATCTTTAAAGCTCGGCATCTTTGGGAATGTCCCCTGCCCCCAAAGCCAAAATTGATTAGCTTTAATGTTTGGAAACTCTTCAAAAACCTCACGCGACTTTTCCATAAGCGCGATTACCTCATCTGACCCATCGCCTATTGGCAAAGAAAGCTCCTCTCCCGATATGTCATGAGGCGGGATACATTCCACATTTAAAAAACTCTTAGGGGCAACCATTATGTGACGATATTGAACGCCTGGATGAAAACAAATTTCATCATTTCCTAAATGACTATTTAGCGCAACAATGACTTTGCTGGCTGTTTCACTATCGGGATGCCCACCTGAAAAATCTGCCATCTTGTTATCTGTCACGCATACAAAATTACACCGAAATGCCACTTGGTCGTCAGTCAACTTTAGCCCCATAGCAGCTGCTTCAATAGGTGCTCGCCCTGTGTGGTAAATAGCAGGATCGTAACCAAAAATTGCCATGTTGCCAACATCGCTTCCAGGTGGCATGCCTTCTGGAATAACTTGCGCCCTTCCCAAAACTGCCCGACTTGAAAGCCCATCTAAAACTGGGGTGTTTGCTGCTTCAAGCGGAGTCTTTCCATCTAACTCTTCTAATGGAAAATCCGCACAACCATCTGGAACACAAACTACATATTTCATTTTTTTCTAGTATTTCTAATTCTTGAATTTTAAATTTTTAAAGTTAAGTTAAAAAATTGTCTCTTTTATTAAAGAATACTCTGCTGGCAGCACTTCATAATGCTCCTTTTGGGTTTCCAAGCTAGAAAACGTCTCAGGTAGAACAGGTGGCTCACCTTCGCCCACATCATTATCTTCACCTATATATAGGTCAAGAAACTTTGCTGGGTGAGCAGTAGCTAACACTATCTTTGGCAAGTCATTATTTTTACTGCCCCCTTCAAGCCCCTGAGTTGAAGCTGTCAATGAAAGTGCTACGGCTACCCCAACAGCGCTATGGGGATCAATCCAAATACCACAATCGCTTTTCACTTTTTTAATAGTTGCCTTAATTTCTTCATCAGAAACCGATTGCGCTGACCAAAGATTCTGAAATTCCTCATCCAAATCAATGTTTTGTGGTTCGCCGTTTTCTAGGGCGCTATAAACATCTTTGGTCTTTTTGCCAGAGCGACCAAGAATTTCAAACACCAGCCGTTCTAAATTGGATGGAACAGAAACATCCATTGCTGGGGCAAGAGTAGGGCTTGCTTCCCCAGTTTCTAGCCTGCCAGAAGTTAAAAAATGGGCAAGGGTATTGTTTTTGTTCACGGCAGCAGTGAGTTTTTTAATCGGTGCCCCCATCTGCTTTGCCACCCAGCCAGCATAGATGTTTCCGAAGTTGCCAGATGGAACAATAAATTCTGCGCCATCTTTTAATCCGCTCATGCCCTTGAGTTGAGCAATGGCATAAAAATAGTAGACAACTTGTGCTGCTATTCTCGCCCAGTTAATAGAGTTCATGGCAGCTAACTCAGGCATGTCAGGGTCGGCAAACAACTGCTTCACCAGTTTTTGGCAGTCATCGAAATTTCCCTCAACAGCAATGTTTTTTACATTTCTAGCATCTACACAAGTCATCATCTTCCGCTGAATTTCAGACACCCGCCCATACGGGTGAAGCACGACAACATTTAGGTTGTTTTTGCCAAGGCACCCGTAAATGGCAGCAGCTCCAGTATCACCAGAAGTTGCAGTTATTATGGTGGTGCTGGCATTTTGCTTGTTTAAAACATATTCAAAAAGATTGCCAGTTAGCTGAAGGGCGATGTCTTTGAAAGCAAGGGTTGGTCCGTGAAATAGCTCAAGCAGATATATATCGTATGCTTCCAAATATTGAAGCGGGGTTACTTCTTTAACACTGAAGGTCTTATAAGAAGCCTCAACTAGCTCAGTCAAATCGTCTTTAGGTATGAGCTGTTCAACAAATGGGTGGATTAAATCAGTCGCCAATTCTTGATACGACTTGTCTTGGTATGGCTTGTTCGCCGCATCACCTGCCAAATCTGAAAAAGTCGGCCAAGCCTCAGGCACAAAAAGCCCACCGTCAGTTGGGATGCCTCCTAGAAGAACCTCCTTGAAATCTATGGGCGATGCGGCCTCATCGCGGGTGCTTATATATTTCATTTCAAGCAATTAAACAACTGACACCCGTAAATTAGAGGCTATATTTTTTACACTCTCTAGCTGTGTTAACTCTTCTAGGGCGAGATTAAGGTCGCGCTCTTTCACGTTGTGGGTGATTATGACTAAGGTGGCAATCTGATCTTCCACCAGTTGGGTCATAGTTTCAACCGAAATATGGTTGGCTTCAAATATTTTAGTAACGGCAGCAAGCACTCCAGTATTGTCTTCTACCTCAAGACGCAAATAAAAACCTGATTCAAGATTGGAGACAGGCAAAATGTCGGCTTTGTCTTCAACAGTGTGATTTGGCTTAAAGCAATCTTTGGATTGAATGAGAGTAATGATGTCTCCTAAAACGGCAGAAGCAGTTGGGGTGCCCCCTGCTCCCCTTCCATAAAGCATCAAATCTTTTGAGGAAGAGGAATTTATAAATATGGCGTTGTAGCTATCATTTACCTGCGCCAGTTGATGGTTGTTTGGAACCAGAGCAGGATAGACGGCAATAGATAATTCATTATGCGAATTCTCATCAATGTTTTTGTTGGCAATGTTTTTTCTTTCGGTGATACTTTTTTCTGCACTTCTTTCAGTGATGGCTAAGAGCTTGATAGTGTATCCCAGTTTTTTGGCATGCTCAATGTCTCTAATATCGATGTTGTAAATCCCTTCACAATAAATTTGTTCAAAATCAACATTTAAACCAAATGCCAGCCTAGCAAGAATGGCAATCTTGGCACAGGCATCTTGACCGCTGATGTCTTTTTCAGGGTTTGCCTCCGCATACCCCAAATCAGTCGCCTCAGCAAGGGCTTGTGAATATGAAATGCCTTTTTGTGACATTGAACTAAGAATGTAGTTAGTGGTGCCATTCAAAATGCCAGCAATACGATTTATAGATTGGGTTTTAGTCAAATCATGGAGTGTTTTGATAATGGGAACTGCCCCCGCCACGCTTGCTTCATAAGCAATTCCTTCTTCAAAAAACCCTTTGCCATAAGTTGCCAAAAGCTCCTTGTTAGCAGTGACCACTAGTTTTGAATTGCTGAAAGCCGTAGACACCAGATTTTTGGTAGGGTCGATTCCACCCATCAATTCCACAACCATATCTATGTTTTCATCATTAACAATGCTTTCAAGATCTTGAGTGAGCAAATTTTTTGGAATTGCTTGACTTCGCTCTTTTTCAATGTCTTTTACCCCAATCTTTGCCACCTCTAACTTGGTGCCCGTTTTGGCGCTTATATAATTAGCTTGCTCTGCAATTAACTCAATTAAGGCAGTGCCTACGGTGCCACACCCTAGAATGCCTAACTTTATGGGCTTTAAAGTATTTTTGCTATTTTTTGGCATGTTTTTTGTCTATCTATTAATTATCTATCTATTAATTAAATGTGTTATTTACCCCTAATTAAAA
>JAHRAM010000128.1 GCA_020027305.1 Acidimicrobiia bacterium
CTGTTTTTGGAAACAAGATTTCACATTCGCATCGCAAGTCTCGGAGACGTTGGAACCCTAACGTTCACTGGCATCGCTTTTGGGTTCCATCTGAAAAACGCACCGTGCGTTTGTTGGTTAGCGCCAAGGGGTTGAAGGTTATCAACCGAGATGGGATTGAAAAAGTGCTGGCACAAATACGTGCCGAAGGACAGAAAGTCTAAATCTAAAAAGGAAAACAAGGAAAACAAGAAAACAGGGAAAAAAGTCTAACAAGTCTAAAAAGTCTAACAAGGAAAAAAGTCTAACAAGTCTAACAAGTCAAAAAGGATAACTCAAAAATATAATGCCTGCAGGAAGCGACAAACGACCCATCATCAAGCTGGTTTCAACAGCTGGCACTGGTTATACCTATGTCACCACAAAGAACAAGAACAATACGAGAGACAGGATTGAGCTAAAGAAGTATGACCCCAAAGTGCGAAAGCACGTCATCTTCAAAGAAGAAAAATAACTCAATCAAAAAGCGCTAATCAAAAGCACTAATCAAAAGCACTGAGCAAAAAGCGCTAATCAAAAAGCGCTAATCAAAAGCACTAATCAAAAAGCACTAATCAAAAAGCACTACGCAAATCTCTATTAGCGAAAATCAAATGCGATTTTTGAATCGCCTCGGCTGCCGGCTTCAAAGGCGTGGGCGATGGCATCTTTATATCGCTCCAATGGGTATGTAGCTGACACCAGTCGCTCAAGTTTTGCTTCTTTGACAAGGTCAAATGCCAGCTCAAAAGTGTGAACGGGCTTTTTGAGATTTTGCGCCTCACTATATTCAGTTTCAATTCCATAAGCATAAGCTCCACAAAGCTCAACTTCTCTGTGCCAAATGGGGGCGAGGTCTAAGATAAACGCACCAGGCATCCCAGAAAGAATAAGCCTGCCCTTTGGGCGAACCATTTTCATAGCGGTCTTAATTGCATTTCCGCTTCCGACAGCTTCAATCACCACATCGGCTCCTGAGCTGAGATAATCGCCGGTCATTTGGCACCCCAGCATTTTTCGCGCAAGGCGAATTATTTTGTCGGCGGGCTGGGCTTCATCGGCACCGAGTTCTTTGGCGAGAGCTTGTTGGTGAGGATGCTTGGCAGCAGCCAGAATCTTGTCAGCTTGAGTATATTTTCTAAGCGCAGCAATCGTTGCCAGCCCAATAGTGCCAGCCCCTAAAACGATAACCATATCGCCAGGTTTCACATCAGCCACGAGGGCAGCATGAATTCCACTCGCCACAGGTTCAACCATCACAGCCATTTCATCGCTAAAATCTTTTGGCACTTCATATAGCTGTGAAGTGTGGGCGATTAGTTCTTCGCCCCAGCCTCCGCCGACTGCTTCACATAAACCAGTTTGCATTCCAGCAGGAAGGTCGCCTGAAACCAAATAGCCATAATCGTTTGGGTTGGGGGAGTTGGTGGAGTTGGGGGAGTTGGTGGAATGCGGGCAGGGCAACCCTCTTGCTTTATGCCCCAACACGGCATCCAATACAACCCGTTTTTTCTTAGAATTCTTAGCACCTTTGCTTTGTCTAGTATTTTGCCCAGTATTTTTTGCAGTGTTTTTTTCACCCTCTTTTTCGGCCCCTTTTTTACCTTCTTCCCCACCCTCTTTTTCGGCTCCTTCTCCACCTTCTTTCCCGCCTGCTTTTCCATTTGTGCCAACTCCCGTTCCGTTTTGGGTTTTGATTTTTTCAATGTCGCCAGCTGTGCCATCTAAAATATCTGCTACGATTTCGTGGCCCATTATAAATGGGAAAGTCACCAGCGGTTCAAAATATCTTGAGCTATGCCCAGAAAGCGTGGAGAGGTCGCTACCACAAATTCCTGAATGTCGGGGAGCCAGCCTCACCCATTTTCCATTTTCATCCCCACTCGCACTCACAGCTCCATTTTCATCCCCAGCCCTCCCGCTTGTTTTTGGCAGCTCCAATGGATCAATCTCTTTTAGAGAAAGAGGGCCGAGGCTAACTGCTGACGCTCCAGAAACTTTTGACGCCACACGAGAGAGGGCATATTTCAGTTGCTGCTCTTTAAATACTAGGGCTTTCATTTTTATCTATCTTTAATTCCTTGTAAAAATCAGTTTTTGCGGGCAAACTATAAATATGGAGGTTGATGAAAAGCGAAACACGCTTAACACCATTTTAGTCGAGCCTGACCCAACTGAAGGGCTGTGGCATTTGGTCGACACGGGGCTGGCGGATGTTATCGTGCCTGAGTTGCCCGCCCTTCGTTTAGAACAAGACCCTATCCATCGCCACAAAGATGTTTTGGCTCACACCATTGCGGTCACGGCAAAAACTCGGGCAGATTTGATTTTGCGGTTGGCGGCGCTGTTCCACGATATTGGCAAACCTGCCACGAGGAAATACACCGAAAAGGGTGTGACTTTTTATCACCACGAAGCAGTTGGCGCAAAAATCACAAAGAAGCGACTTCGTGAGTTGAACTATGAGCCAAAAATCGTGAAAGATGTTGCTGAGCTGGTTCGCCTGTCGGGGCAGTTCAAGGGATATATGAATGGATGGAGTGATGCTGCCGTTCGGCGATATGCTCGTCGAGCGGGTCATCTATTGGGAATGTTGAATGAGCTGGTTCGCTCAGATTGCACCAGCCGAAATCCAGAAATTTTTGCCGACCTACAAGTTGCAGTCAGCGAGCTAGAAGAGCGACTTAGAAAAATCGCCGAAGAAGATGCTAAAGCAAACGAGCGCCCATTGCTAGATGGGGCAGAGGTGATGGAATATCTTTCGCTTCCGCCAGGCCCAGAAGTAGGGAAGGCATTGAAATTCTTGCTAGAGCTAAAGCGAACTGAACCTGATTTAGATGAAGCTGCTACCAAAGAGCGCCTTATAGCTTGGCATGAAGGCCGAGCATGAAAGCATAAAGATAGAACATCAAAAAACCACTAAGTAAGACTAAATAGATTTGCGCCAATACTATGGGTAGGTGAGTGGGTGGGTGAGTAAGTAAGAATTGTAATAATTTTAATTGTTATAATAATTTCTATAACAATTATTTCTATAATAATAATTATTATAACAATTATTTTTATTAACGTTAGATTGGCAGTTTTGTTGCTATTGCCATGGTTGCTGTCAGCCCATCATTGCCTCTATTACTGTCAAGGCGTCAAGACATTTCCATCAAGATATGGATAAGTTTTTGAACGTTTGCTGAGTTCTTAAATTGCTAGTTAGATTATTTCCTCTTTTACTACGAACAAGCCCTAAAAAAAGCTCTGCCGAGTTGCTAGCTAGAAATTAACTCAAACCCAAAAATTAATTAGAAATTAAAAAAGCTGGTCGGTGTAGGTGTCTGTGCCGACTACGGTTGGAAAAAACGGAGCAGCAAAAACTACCTTAGCTTTACCCGAGTCATCAATCTTTTTGGCATAGTCTTTGAAGCGGTCAAAATCAGCCTGCGGCTTATCATCCAAAAAGAAAAGTTGCATGACACGTTCGGCACCGCCAGAAGGCGTTCCCAAATCCATTGGAGCTTGGTTGTCTGACTGCCCACGGTCAATTGGAATCCAACCCGACCCAACAGCGATAGAACTTCCAGCCATTAACTCAGGCATGGCGTCATCTTTCAACAAGTCGGTCAAGTCGCTTGGGTCAGTGCCGTCAGCTCTATCCATCACCAGCACCACCAATCCCTCATAGCGATGGTCGTGTGCCAGCTCTAGCGGCACAGGGTCATCATCACGATAAACCGCCCACGGTTTTTCAAACAGGGCAGTGTGGGCATGCGTGCGCTCAGGAAACCCACGGTCATTTGCATATAGCCACTGCACTTGCTTTATCGCCCAATCAAAATGCTCCTCATAATAATCTTCTAACATCCAATAAATCGCCAAATATGAGCCAGCCTCAACAGGCACTGCCACATTGCTATCTTCGGGGAAACGCATTTGCTTGAGCTCTTTCGTGGCGACCCAACGGCTTCCGCCAAACAACCACGGCCCAATTAAGCACCCTGCATAAAAATGGTCGCGCTCATACCAGCGGTTATATTCCACCTCGTGACCACGATTTGGGTCAACCATTGTAAACAGCATTGAGCCTACGCGTATTGGGTAATCATTCATTTTTGCTTCCTTTGCTTTTTTAGTTTTTTCGTTGGTTTTTGTGTTTAGTTTTTTGTGTTTAGTTTTTTCGCTTATTCTTTGTAAGTCATTTTTGAAGTTATATTTTCTGTATTCCTTTTTGCCCTACATCAATATCTTATTTCAACAGTTTATTTTCACTAGATGCGAATTGGTTCTGTAGTTTTTAATTCTTAATGTTTTGTGTCAGCCGTTTCTTCACTAGATGCGAATTGGTTCTG
>JAHRAM010000147.1 GCA_020027305.1 Acidimicrobiia bacterium
CGCCCGCCAGATTTTAAAACTCGGTAAACCTCTGAAAGGTTGGCTGACATATCAAGCACATACTTGCTAGCAATATATGCTCGTCTGTTGTCTGCCTCAAAAATCTTCTTAATGACTTTATCAGCAGATGGTATACCAGTTTTATGAAAATCTCGATAGTCACTAGCTAGCACAGCCTCTGTTCCAACTTTTTCACGTTTTAAGCCCACCAAAGAACCAGAGGCAAGACCCAACCAATACATCTCCAATTGATGTGTTCTTGGATAGTCAACAGCATTTACATAAGGTGGCGAAGCAACCGCTAAATCAAAAATGTCATCATCATAAATTGGCATTTCTGTAGCGCTTGCATTACTCGGAATTTCAACAGAATTGCCATTTGAGGCATTAGAAAAACTTTCCATACCAGCAACTGCTTTTTCTAAACGCAATCTAAACAAATGGAGGCTATATCCGGGCTTGATTTCTTTATTAAATTTCTTACGAATAACTGTTCTAGTGCAATTGTCATCAGCTTGCGAAACCCTTCTAACAATTGATGAAAAGCAAACCAGCATAAAGTTTTTGACCTTCTGAGAATGCTCTAACCTTTCTATACATTTCTTAATATACGCCAACTCTGAGATGACATGTTCACGAAACCACTTGTCCCTATATGGAAAATCTGGGGCCCGCAATTTATGATTTGAACCTTTGTAGTTATCTAGACCCGTATTTACCCGAGTGGCAGCATTAGTTAATTTTTTTATGTTTAACGGAGTAGTTTTCACCTGAGCCAGCAATCGCGAAAATGGATCAACATCAATTCCGACACTATTTCTCCCCGCCAACATTGCTTCAAGATTTGTAGTTCCACTGCCCATAAATGGGTCTAAAACTAAATCTTTCTTCTTGCTATAACGGTGTATGAACCAACGTGGCAATTCAGGAAAGAACTTAGCTGGATACTTATGAATACCATGTGTAAATGCCCTTTGGTCTTTGCTAACAAATAAATATTTTTTGTTATTGGTTATCTTAAGGTTGGGTGGAATATCACCAACCACTTTGACAACCCCTTCAGATGCATCATCTAGCAAATCCAAAGACTGTGACACATAGTGCTCTGCTGTCGAAACTTTACTCATTGAAGCAATGGGCGGTAGAAATGTGGAGCGGAGTTAGGCGTTGACAGGTTTTTTGGCAGCACCATTTTTGGCTGTACCGTTTTTAACGACTCCATTCTTTACAGAATTGGATGCTGAAACGCCATTTGAGCTGGCACTAGAATTGCTCCCAGTAGCTTGTTCAATCCCCTCGGATTTTCCAGCCTTAACAGCATCTTCAATTTGTTCAGCTTGCTCGGCACCCTCAGCACCTTCTTCGCTTTCCCCATCTTCATTTTCTTCGGCGGCATCGTCTCCAACTACCTTTTGCGTGATTTCGGCAACCACATCTGGATTTTCTGCCAAGTAGGCTTTTGAGTTTTCCCTACCTTGCCCAAGCTGCTCACCATTATAAGTGAACCAAGCACCTGATTTATCAACCACGCCTAGCTCAACCGCCATATCCAAAAGGGCGCCTTCTTTACTAATTCCTTTTGAGTACATAATGTCAAATTCAGCTTGCTTAAATGGTGGAGCGCACTTATTTTTGACAACCTTAACCCTTGTGCGGCTACCAACAAAATCAGTGCCATCCTTCAACGACTCAATGCGGCGAATATCTAACCTGACTGAAGAATAGAATTTGAGCGCCCGACCACCTGGGGTTGTTTCTGGTGAACCAAACATCACACCGATTTTTTCACGCAACTGATTGATGAATATACACGCTGTGTTAGAGCGATTTAAATTGGCAGTCAACTTGCGAAGCGCTTGAGACATCAGCCTCGCCTGAAGCCCGACATGGGATGCCCCCATATCGCCCTCCAACTCAGCTTTCGGTGTTAAGGCTGCCACCGAATCAACCACAAGCATATCAAGCGTAGAAGATCGAATCAGCATGTCGGCAATCTCAAGTGCCTGTTCGCCACTATCTGGCTGAGAAACCAATAGCTCATCTACATTGACGCCGATAGCTTCTGCATATATAGGGTCAAGGGCATGTTCGGCATCTACGAATGCACACACTCCCCCAGCTTTTTGGGCTTCTGCCACAGCATGAAGGGCGAGCGTAGTTTTGCCTGACGACTCAGGGCCATAGATTTCAGTGACCCTCCCCTTAGGCAGCCCGCCAATACCAAGGGCAATATCAAGAGGTAGCGCCCCAGTTGGGACTACATCAATCTGCATTCCCCCAGTATCGCCCATCTTCATAATCGCACCCTGCCCAAACTGCTTTTCAATTAGGTCAAGGGTAGCTGAAAGGTTTTTTGCCCTCTCATTGTTTTTCGTGCTATCTTTCGCGCTATCTTTCGTAGTGCTTTTCGCGCTATTTTTGGCGCTATTGGTCTCCCTTTTTGGAGATGTTTTTATTGTTTCTTTTGTTGTTGGCATTATTTCATTCCTTCGTGTTTTAGGGTTTATTTAAATTTTGATATTGCTAGCAGATAGTTGGATATGTGGATATTTACGATATTTTGACATTGAAATTGATATTTAATATTTTGATATTTCTGGATAGTTGTTTTTATGTTCATTATTTATTATGACCTATGGGTGTGACAATTTTTTACACT
>JAHRAM010000179.1 GCA_020027305.1 Acidimicrobiia bacterium
ATTTCAAAACTTGGCACTATTTAATAACTTGACGGTCGTAGATAGCTTGATGCTTGGCAGACACACCAAGATGAAAACATCACTAACCACAGGAGCTTTATGGTTCGGCCAAGCAAGAAGGGAAGAAATTGCCAACAGAGCCCGTTGCTTAGAGTTTGTAGAAATACTTGGTCTTACGCCTTACCTGTCATCACTAGTTGGGTTTTTGCCTTATGGTGTTCAAAAACAAATTGAGCTGGGGCGAGCGTTGGTTTCTGAACCAGAGTTGCTTTTGTTAGATGAGCCTGTGTCTGGGTTGAACTCTGCTGAGACAGAACAAATTGCTGAAATATTATTGCGAGTGAAGTCTGAGCTTGATATAACAATGCTTTTGGTAGAACACGATATGTCTTTGGTTAGCACGGTGGCAGATCGAGTGGTTGCTATGAATTTTGGCGAGGTCATAGCAACTGGTTCCCCAGAAGAAGTTGCCAGCCACCCAAATGTTTTGGAGGCTTACTTGGGGGTATCAGCATGAAGACACGTGAACGTCTGAAGTTTGAAGATTTGTTAACGTTTAACCCCGTTCGTCTTAGAAACGGAGTCATAATCACGGTAGCCTCATTAGGAATTTTAATAGCCATAACTGCTATTGCTGATGGCGGCGTGGCTGGAGTGCAAAAATTCATTCAGTTTGTGATAAATGGTATCGGTCTAGGAGTAATTTATGCTCTTGTAGCACTAGGGTTTGTTGTTGTATATAAGTCCACGAGGATGTTTAATTTTGCTCAAGGTGGGCTGGTTACGCTTGGGGCATATATGTCATACCAATTCATTGAAGGTTGGAGTGTTCCATTCTTTTTGGGCGTTCTTTGTTCAGCCATTGTTATGGCAATTATCAGTGTTGGCATTGAGCGAGTGGTTATTCGCCCAATGATTGGAAAACCTATTTATGCAGCAGTGTTAGTTACATTGGGGGTATTATTAGCCATTAATCAGGTAATTCCAAGTATTTGGCGTGCAACTGCTTACACTTTAGTTCCACCGTGGCTAGATGCTCAAAAGGGAGTGTCTAAAAGCAGTGAAATATTTGGTATTACCATTCAGCATGGAGATTTATGGAATGCTCTTGTGGTGCTGATATTTTTAATTGGCTTTTGGTTGCTTTTTCAATTTACTAACCTCGGGCTAGGAATGCGAGCTACCGCCATTAGTCAAGAAGTAGCAGCTAGTCAGGGAGTAAATGTAGGATTATCGTTTTCGGCCTCTTGGGCCATCGCAGGAGCGATTGGGGCAATTTCTGGAACGCTCCTCATCTTTGAGAGGTCTGGAAGTGTGGAGACCTCTATTGCCTTTTTCACCTTCAAAGCATTTCCTGCCATGATTTTGGGAGGGCTAGATTCCATTATCGGCGCAGTAGTAGCTGGCATCATATTGGGGGTTGTGGAAGTTCTTGCTAACAGTTATCTAAATGATGTATTAAATTTTTTGGAATGGCTTCTAGAATGGCTTCTAGAGGTTATAACTCTAAGACGTTTTGATATTGAAATTTCATTGGGCGATAATTTTTCAGACATAATCCTTTATTTAATGATGGTTGTTATTTTACTTGTGCGCCCTTCAGGGCTATTTGGAACTAAAGAAGTGAAGCGACTTTAGGAATACAGACAAGGCAAAAGGTATGAAAAAGATTTTAGAACGAGCGTTTAAAATTGCTCCACCAGAAACAGGAAGTCAAAGTGGTGTTGTCAAACCGCTTCCACTGGTTAGAACTCCAGAAGGATATGTCGCAATAGTTGGAGCAATCGCTTTAATCATAGCTGCTCCGTTTTTTGCCCAGAGCGATAATTGGATGGGGCAGTTTTCGAATGCAGGATTATTTGCAATGGCTGCTATTGGGCTGGGATTGTTGTCGGGTTATGCAGGGCAGATTTCTTTAGGGCATGCAGCTTTTCTTACAATTGGTGCATACAGCGCAGCTTATTTTGGTGTTGATCGCGGTTTGGCGTTTCCGTTATGGTTGCTCTTGGCTGGGCTTGTAGGAGCAGCTATTGGTCTAGTTGTCGGCTTGTTTTCTCTTAGGCTTAGGGGCGACTATCTAGTTATAATCACTTTAGCACTTGTTTTTGTTATTTTCCATGTGTCTAAGAACTGGGAATCTGTGACAGGTGGAAACAATGGAGTATCGGCCGGTTTGGCATCATTAAACATTGGGCCGATAGACTTTAAAAATCTCTCTGTCTTTGGTAGGGAGCTAACAAAAAATCAAGGAATATTTTGGCTGGCATGGATCATGGTTGGCATTACAGCACTGCTTGCTAGAAACATTGTTCGTTCTAGGGGTGGTCGAGCGCTTCAAGCTATCCGTGATAGAGATATTGCGTCTGAGGTTATTGGGATTGATACTACTCGCAATAAAATCTACGTATTTGTTCTTTCTAGCGCAATCGCTTCAATGGCAGGTGGAGTATTAGCAGTTCAACGGGGGCATATTTCTCCTCCACTTGGGGCACCAGATGAGATTTTTATATCTATTCAATTTTTGGCCATTATTGTAGTTGGTGGGTTAGGTACTGTTTATGGACCTATATTGGGCGCACTATTTATTTACCCACTAAAAATAATGTTGGAGGAAATAATTGAAATAGTGGTCGATTTATTAGAATCCATATGGCCATACGCAGCTGACAAACTTTTATCTTTTATATCAAATGAGTCTGGGGCAATTATTAGCACCTCTGCATTTAGTGCCATAATATATGCCATTTTGCTGATATTATTTCTAATTTTTCAGCCAACAGGTATTGCAGGGCTCATTCGAAAAGCGCAAATTGGCACTCGTGTGCAAATCGCAAAACATAAAGCAAAAGCATAATCTGAAATATAGTAAAAAGTTTGTTGGCGACTTCTTGCTTTCCCTCCTTTGTATTTTTGGAAAAAAATGTGATTTTGTGTAAAAATATAGTTAAATAAGTTATTGCCTTGTTTCTTTCAAGCACAAAAGTAAATATGTAAGCGAGTTGGGGGCATTTCAATTAGAGGAAAATATTAGGGAGGAAAAACTAATGAGAAAAAATCGATTGTTAATTTCAGTTGTTGCGTTGATAACAGGATTAGGGCTAGTGGCCGCTGCCTGTAATCACAATGATGATAACGCACCAAGCACAACAACTACAGCAGCTACAACAACTACAGCAGCTACAGGAGAACCTTCAGCTACGGTAGCCCCATCTGAACCATCCAGCACTACAGGCTTTGATGGAACTACTATAAAGCTAGGGTTCCTAACTGACTTGAGTGGTGCTCTTGCTATTATTGGTCGGCCAATTCGCGATGGAGCCCAAGTTTATTGGGATTATGTCAATGAAGAGCTTGGAGGCATTGGCGGCAAATATAAGGTTGAGTTGGTTGTAGAAGATACAGAAGATAGGCCAGCAGTGGCTGTTCAGGCATATCAAAAGATTAAAGATGATGTTGTGATGTTTGCAGAAATTCTGTCTACGCCACCAACTTCAGCTGTTCTTGGGTTTTTGAAAGAAGACAATATTGTGGCAGTTCCTGGGTCGCTGGCATCTAGCTGGATTCGCGAGCCAAACCTGCTTCCAAATGGCGCTCCCTATGAATATGAAATTATCAACATTGTAGATTGGTGGTATAACAACGATGAGAGTGGCGGCGCAAATGATGTTTATTGTTCCGTTCATGTCGATGATATTTATGGAACCAGCACCATAAGCGGGCTTGACCACATTGCCAACCAACTCAATATCACAGTAGCAGAACGTCAAACCATCAGCCGTGGTGATACAGAATTCTCAACACAGATTACAGCACTTGAAGAAGCAAATTGCACCGTTGTTGTGGCAGCTACAGTTCCAACCGAGCAGCGTGGATTGCTCACTGCGGCTGCAACACAAGGGTTCGCCCCAACTTGGTTGGGAGCCTTGCCAACATATTTGAGCCTCTTTGGAGCAGTTGAAGCATTGGCTCCGCTCTATAGCAAATTCTATTATGTTCAAGATGCTCCGCCACTTACAGAAACTGACAATCCTGGAGTTGCGAACTTTAACGCTCGCCATGAAACGTATGGCCCAGATATGTTCTCAACCTTTAGCCTGTCTGGATACTTCCAGTCGTTTTCAGTTCATCAGTTGCTTGAAAAAGCAGTTGAGTTGGGCGATTTAAGCCGTGAAGGAATTCTTGCAGCTTCTGAGCAATTGGGTGAAGTTGATGTAGAGCAACTGGCTGCCTCTAACTTTATTTATGGGCCAGCAGCTACTCGCACACCACCTCGGGCAAGCAGAATTATGGCGCCTGATCATACAATGGCGCCTGACTTCATTCGTCAGGTTGCAGAATTTGAGTCGACACACATTGGCTCATTCTCGCTTCCAACTCCTTAATTTAAAATTTTGAAGTAGGAGCGAAAGGATAAAAGAATAACGATGGATGCTTTAACCTGTGCCAAGCAGGTAGGAGAACCAATCGGTGACTTGGGTGGTCGGTATATGTTAGACCCGGCCACCTTTGCTGCTGCTCCAGAAGTTGGCCTTGAGCCAAACATTGGTTATTATCTTGTTGGCAGATATGGTTTGCTCGGAAATATTTCTACCGATGAGCTAAACCAGCAAGCAACCTTCATTGAGCCAAATACTTTGGCGACCTGCTGGGATGAGGCAGTAGAAAAATTGTCGGCTGAAAATGATGATACCGAAGCCGCCATAAAGAAAGTTGCAGACCGCTTTTTGTTGTGTGCTGCTGATTGGGGGCGAACCAATCTTTCTGGGGTAGAAGGGCTTGAGGAATTTTGTGAGGCAGCGGCAGAAGTTATCAAAGCAGTTGAGACCGCTGATCACTATCCACTCTATGACCTTCTCAGGGGTGTAGACCTTCCAGATGATGTTGAGGCAAAAACTGCTATCTTGGCACACACTTTGCGAGAGCTTAGATTTTGTCGCCACGCTAAAGTTGTAGAAGAGGCTGGGATGAAACCTGTAGAAGCCATCATCTCTGGTCGTAATGGAGAAGGGGGCGGCGAAGGAATTGCAAAAATGTTTCAGTGGCCAGAGCCATTCCCAGAATTGACAGACGAATTGAGTGCCAGCCGAAAAGCAGTAGAAGTAAAAACCGATGAGCTATCGGCAAATGATTTTAGTTCACTTTCAGATGACCAGCGGGCATCCCTAGCAGATTCTATTCAGAAAATTATTTCTGGTGTAGGGCCTCGTTAATCACGCCCGTTCCATCACAGGCTTGGCACATATGTATTTCGCCTAAGCGATTCTCAGCGCCAGCACCTTGACATTCAGGGCAGTCTGTGTGAATAGCGGGGAATTCTTCAACTTCAAAATCGCCATCTAGTGGGGTAGCGACTCTTTTCTTTTTGTTGTTGAATTTTGTTGCCAGCCACAAACCGCCAGCCACAAATAGTAGAACTAATACTAATGCCAAAATATTTAGTGCCATAATTAAAAAGATACACCAAAAAATCTTATTTTTCTATTCATAACCTGTTTTATTTGTAGTTTTTTTCAACGCCACAATTTATTTTACTCTTTTACAGCAACGATTTATTTCAGAGCTTCAATGAGCTTTGGCAGAACAGAATGAACATCGCCCACGATGCCAAGGTCAGCCACAGAAAAAATCGGAGCATCGGCATCTTTGTTGATGGCAATAATATTTTTAGATGATTTCATTCCGACCAAATGTTGGGTGGCTCCAGAAATGCCACAGGCGATATAGATATTTGGCTTCACAACTTTTCCAGTTTGCCCAACTTGGTGGGAATATGGAACCCATCCAGCATCTACGATGGCACGAGAAGCTCCAGCAGCCCCACCCAAAATTTCTGCCAAGTTTTCCACCAAGCCATAGTGTTCAGCTTCACCCAAGCCTCGCCCGCCAGACACTACGATTTCTGCTTCATCTAGTTTGGGGCCAGACGATTCTTGTTCATGGCGGTTGATAACTTTTGCAGCAGCGGTGTTGCCAACATCTCCGCTATCAAGAGTTGTTACTGCGGCGGGGCTTCCTCCAACAGATTCGGCAGCAAAAGATTTGGGGCGAACTAAAAAGATTTTTGGGCTGGCATCTTTTATTTGAGTCTTCACATTTACTGTGCCGCCAAATATTTGTTCGTGACCAGTTAGGTCGGCATCAAGTTCTTCGATGTTTGTGATTACTGGAACATCTAGCTTTACTGAAAGGCGTGAAGCAACATCTCTTCCATCATAGGTTGTTCCAAACAAAATGGCATCTGGGGCTTCGCCTGATGATATTGCATTTGCTAGAGCAGTAGCTAGGGGAGCGCTAGGAAGTGAGCCACCCAAATCGCCTGATGAATGAAGCGTGGTTGCCCCATGTTCTCCTAGTTCAGTTGCTATTGTATCAGCATCGTCTCCACAATGGAATGCCTCAACAGTGTCTGCCAACTCTCTGGCTTTTGCCAACAACTCTAGAGAAATTGTGGCGACTTTTGAATCACGCGATTCAGCATGTATCCAAATCTTTGGCACTGTCATATTATCCTCATCTTTTCTCTCATACCACTTTCATTTCTTTTAGAAAGTCCACGATTTTTTCGTGTGCATCGCCTTCATCTGTGATAACTTCACCTGCTTCTCTAGCTGGAACTTCAGCCACATCTACAATTTCTTGTCGTGCGCCTTCCCAACCTATTTGGGAAGCATCGATTCCCAAGTCGGCAATGGTTTTTTCTTCTAGGGGTTTTGATTTAGCGGCCATGATGCCTTTGAATGATGGGTATCTCGGCTCAACCACTCCAGCAGTTACTGAGACCACACAAGGGGTGGGGCATTCAACTTCGTCATAGCCAACTTCTGTTTGGCGTTCTACCTTAACTTTGTCGCCATCAATGGTGATTGATTTTGCAAAAGTGACAGAAGGCCACTCTAGCAACTCAGCGATTTGCTCGGGGACTGTGCCGGTGTATCCATCTGTTGATTCAGTGGCTGTCAAAATCAGGTCAGGGGATGCCGTCTTTAGAGCAGCTGCCAGAACTTTTGCTGTGCCTAAGGCGTCAGTTCCTTGAAGGGCAGGGTCAGAAACCAATATTGCGCTTTCTGCCCCCATTGCCAAAGCTGTTCTAAGCCCATTGGTTTCTCCGTTTGGTGCCATTGAAACCAGCACCACTTCTCCACCAGCAGAATCGGCCAGTTGGAGAGCCATCTCGACCCCATAAGCATCGGAGTCGTCCAAAATGAGTTTGCCTTCTCGCTTCAGGGTTTTTGTAGCATCATCTAGAGACCCTTCTTCAGCAGGGTCTGGAATCTGCTTTACACAAACTGCTATTTTCATTTACTGTCTTATTGTCTTATCTTGTGTTTTTTATGATTATTGTTTTGCGATTATAAATTTTTTTCGCACCAAAATATATTCTATACAGGAAATGTTGCTATAAAAAAGTCAAGCTCGCAAATAGTTTGCACAATGTTAGGTGTGACATGTTGAATATAGCTATACAAATTGAATATGGCGATACAAATTAAACAAGACGCATTGTAAATTGGATTTTAAGAATGACAGCCTAAAAAAATCAAAACTTCCTAACATTAAGAATATATGGAAAATATTTGTCTGAACCTAAATGAAAGTCGCCCTGCTCGTTAACCCTTCTGCATCCTCAGTTTCGCCAACCAGTCAGGTTATGGTGGCAAGGCAACTCAGCCAGCAGCACGATGTTGAGATTTTGCTAACCAATGAGAGGGGGCATGCCACTGAGCTTACACAGCAGGTTGCCAAGGGAGATGCCGACACTCTTATTGTCTATGGTGGGGATGGAACGCTCAACGAGGTTGCAAATGGTTTGGTTGGCTATGACATGGCGCTTGGAGTTTTGCCAGGAGGTTCTACAAATGTGTTTTCGCGCATAATCGGTTTAGATGATGACCCCATTGTGGCGGTAGAACAAACCCTCCGCGCTTTGCTTCATAAAAACTTTGTGGATGTTCCTGTGGGGGATGTCAATGAGCGCCGTTTTTTGTTTCATGCGGGTGTGGGATTTGACGCACGGGTAGTTCAAAAAGTTGAAGACCGAGCTGATTTGAAACGTTGGATGGCACACACCCTTTTTGCCTACAAGGCTTTTACTACTTGGTTATGGAATTACAACCGAAAAAGCCCACACTTTACGGTTGAGTTCAGTAGCGGAGAAAACGAGGCTGAAAGTGTTTCTGGGTTTTTCACCGTATGTTTGAATGCTAATCCATATACATATTTAGGAAGCCGCCCACTGAATTTGGTTGAAGCAAATGCTTTGAAAAAGAATTTAAGTGCCCCAGTTACGGCACCCAAGCACACGGGCTTTAATGATGGTTTTGTTGTGACCACTGCTACACAGCTTCAAGCAAGAGACCTTATTCGGTTTGTTAGACGGGCGCTTTCTAAGAAAAGGAGCTTAAAAGAAGACAGCGAGATTGATTACCGACCAAGCATAACTAACTTTCGCATTTATAGTGAGAAAGAATTTCCATATCAAGCAGATGGAGATTTTCTCGGTTATACCAACGAGCTATATTTTCGTCATCTCGTAGATGGGCTTAGGTTGCTCATGCCGCTCAAACTTTAATTTAAAATGAAGACAAGATGAAATGACGGGCAGAGCAAAATTGTTAGAACGCAAAATAAACATGTGGGAACCTCCAGTCCAATCCGTTAAGCACAAAAAACTAAAACGACAACTAAAATAAGAGCAAAAATAATGGCACAGCCCAGATATATACCGAGTGCGAAAAAGCCTAAGGTTGCATATTCTTCACCTAACTATGTTCCCAAGTCTTGGAAGCCTAGCCGTCCAGGAGACATTGCCGATGTGGGAAATCCGAGGGTAGCAGGGTTTGGAAATCAAGGCCCAGACCAAGGCTATTTGTTTAAGCTGGCAGAAACTTTTGTAGATGATATTCACCTTTTTGAAGGCGAGCAGAAATCAAATGTGCTTTCAGGATGTAGCTGGCTGGCGCTTAGGCGAGCATCTATTTTGGGGAGGGCACCAGTGAGTGAGGATTTAGAGGTTAGCTTCAAAATGTTTGGCTATCTTTATAAGAATCCGCCGCTTTCGCTGATTGATTTCAGAAAAGATTTGATGGCGATGATTGGCAACGCCGAGCACGAGGCTAAGGCAAAATTGTTTGAGTTGGTGTCTGAAGACGTTTTGGTTCAGAGTTCAGATGAAATCACCGAGCTGCAACGTTCTGACTGGAAGCTCGTTTTTAGTTTGAAGTAGTTGGTTTAGAAAAATAGCAAATTG
>JAHRAM010000184.1 GCA_020027305.1 Acidimicrobiia bacterium
AAGCCAGTTAGAAGCTGAAGCACAAATAGATGCTGTTAATGCTGAGGCAGCAAAGGTTTCAGATGCTTTCAATGTTGCCACCATATTAGTTGAACGTCAACAGGCTCGGGCAACTGATGCCAAGGCACAACTAATTGCGGCACACGATGTTTTCGATAGAGCTACTGAAGCAATTGAAGATAGTGAACGGCGACTAGTTCAACACAAAGCACTTGCAAAAGAAATCGCAGTTTCTGCCTATTTAGAAATTCAAGGCGATAGAGACAGCATATTGCTTTCTTCTAAAGATCTAAATGTGGGAGTAAAAAAACGTGCAATTTTAGATATTGTTTCTACCAACATTGGTGATTTTCGTGACCAGCTACGGCTGATTGAAGAAGAAAATCGAGTGGCAAAGGTCTTGGCAGAGTCAGCATTAGAAAATGTGGTGGCAAATGAAAAAGCGTTGAGCCGAGAATTGATAATTCTCCAAGCTGACAAGTCAACACTAGAAAACCTCCGCCACGAGCTTAACAAACGTAGTCAAAACCTTCAAGAGCTCATTTTAGAATATGAGCGAGAAGATAATGCTTTAGAAGAATTTATTAAGCAAAAAGAAGAGGAGCTTGCCCGTCGGCAGGCAGCTTCAGGGCCTTATATGTGGCCAACTGCTGGGGCATTGGGTGGAGGATTTGGGCAACGTTTTCATCCCATACTGAAATATTGGCGACAGCACAACGGTGTTGATATTGGCGGAAAGACAGGGCAGCCTATTTGGGCAACTAATACTGGAATGGTAATCCGCTCAGCCTATGGCAAAGGATTTGGAAACTATGTTATTGTCGACCATGGCGGTGGCATTGCCAGCATTTATGCACATATGTCAAGGCGCTTAGTGGTAGAAGGTGAAATAGTTACAGCTGGGCAAGAAATCGGCAAGGTTGGCTCAACGGGGCTTTCCACTGGCCCGCACCTTCATTTTGAAATCAGAGAAAATGGAACGCCCGTAGACCCATTGGGCTATGTTGGCCCACCTACATAAATTTGTATTACCTCTAAAAGTTAGACAGCTGCTAACTGTGCTCCAAGCCTACGGAGTTGTTGCGTACCCGCACCTAAAGTTGTTTGGATATGCTTATTCCAAAGCGTGTAGCGATGTAGTGGATAATCTCTATCCATCCCAATCCCACCATGAACATGTTGGCTAGCGTTTGCTACATCCATTGCCAAATGAGATGAAAACCATTTAGCTTGACATACTCTTTCTGTGGCAAGTTCCATCGTAAGGTCGCTATCATCGCTAATGTGGTCAAGAGTCCAGAGTGCTGCCTGTGTGAGCAACTTGATTCCGTTTACATTTATATATTGGTCAGCTAGGCGATGGGTAACTGCCTGAAATGTTGCAATTGGGCGCCCAAATTGTTCCCGCGATGTTGTGTATTCAGCTGACATTTTGAGGGCTTCGTCGCTAACCCCCACTTGAGTGGCACAATAAAGTGCAGTCGCTGCATTGATAAACCATTCAACCGCAGCTTCAGCATTTTTATCATTGGTTATCTCAACGGCATCTGCTCCAGACATTATCACCTCATAAACTTTTTGAAAGCGGGTGCTTGTTCCTTCATTCATTGAAATTCCGCTAGATTTTAAATCCACCAGATAAAGACCTGCTTTTTTCCCCTTTGCCACAATTAACATCTTGTCAGCAACATCTGCAAATTCAACCACTATCTTTGTGCCAGTAGCAGCGTTTTTAGAAACGGTACTTTCTGGGTTTAGATAATCATCTGAATGCCACTCTTGAATCCCAATAGAAGCAATGGCACTTCCATCAAGTAGTGCTGGCAGCTCTGCCTCTTTAAGTTCTTTAGAGCCAAACTTGTCAATAACAACTGCTGAAAGGGCAGTGCTTAAAACGGGAACAGGGGATAAGTGTCGCCCTTGCGCCTCTAAAACTTGCCCTAGTTCAACTAGTCCTAGCCCGCCCCCTCCAAACTCTTCACTTACAGCAATGCCAACAAGTCCAGCCTTAGCAACTTCTAAATATGTGGATTTGGCTGAATCCTCAAACCACTTTCCACTATCTTCGTTAACTTTAAGGGCAGTTGGGTCAGTTCTATCAAAAAATATTTGGTTGGCAAGCTCTGAAACTGCCTGTTGGTTTTCGTCAAGTGTGAAGTCCATTACTTTTGTTCCTTAGAGGCTTTTATCTCTAGCCCTTTTTCTTGTCACCCTTTTCAGCGTTTTCGCCTTTGGCTGGGGCGCGGCGCTTTTCACGTGGAAGGCTCAGTCCAACCATCCCAATAATATCTCTTTGGATTTCATTCGTACCACCACCAAATGTCAAAATCCAACTACTGCGATAGGTTTCTTCAAGGCGATATGAGAATTCTGCGCCAGGTGAGCCATCTTTACATGAGCCAGTTGCCCCCACAATTTCTGCCAACTCTTTTTGAATGAAGCAAAGGTTTTCAGACCCCCACACCTTAATGGCTGAAGCGTCTGCTGGTGAAAGATGTCCGTGTGTATTGTCGTAGGCAACCTTCCAGTTTAAAAGGTCAAGATATTGAATGCGAGTTTTACATTCAGCCAATTTCACTTGAACCCATTCTTGGTCGATAACTCGCCGCCCATCAGGGAGCTTGGTATCTTTTGCCCACTCAATGGCTAAATCTAGCAACTTGAGTGGCCCGCCAGCCGAACACAGAGACACCCTTTCGTGGTTAAGTTGACTGGTGATAAGCCCCCAGCCACCATTTATTTCGCCAACCCTAAGCCAATCTGGCACGCGCACATCATCATAAAATGTAGCAGTGGTATTAGTTTGCCCAAAAGTAATAAAGGGTTGAATGCTAAAGCCCTCAGCATCAGTTGGAAGCAAAAACATTGTGATGCCCTTATGTGCTGGAGCATCTGGGTCAGTTCTGGCTGCCATCCAAATATAGTCGGCATCCCACGCTAGCGAAGTGAAAAGTTTTTGCCCGTTGATAACCCACTCATCGCCATCTTTTGTAGCACGGGTTTTAAGGGCAGCAAGGTCGGTGCCTGCACTTGGCTCAGAATAGCCGATGGAAAAATGCATTTCGCCCGCCAGAATCTTTGGCAAGAAGAATTCCTTTAAGCGGTCGGTGCCATATTCTCTAATGGTTGGGCCGACAGTATTAGTGGTGAGAAAAGGAATAGGGCATCCAGCAGCTTGTGACTCATTAAAAAAGATATATTGCTCAATGGGGGTAAAACCCTTTCCTCCATATTCTTTCGGCCAGCCCACGCCTAGCCATCCATCAGCACCAACTTCTTTGATTAAATCTTTGTAGGGCTGATTTGGAGCATCTTCACTAATTCGCTTAATCTCTGCCCGCCGTTCAGGCGTCATTAAATTTTGAAAATAAGTGCGGAGCTCTTGCTGAAGCTCTTTTTGCTCTTTTGTAAGGTTGATATACATTTGCGCTCTTAAAACGATTTTAGTTTAGGCGGCAGATTTGGTAAAACACATTTTGCCAAAAAATGGACCGGGCGAAGCTAAGAAATGAACTGACGAAGTCAAAAAAAGCTAGAAAAATTATATGCGAGCTAGGCACCTTGCTCAAGGTTTCAATATTTGGCTTCTTGAGATTTGGCGTCTCGATATTTGCGAATGGCATCCTTGAACTGTTGAATTTTTTGAACCATCTTAAATAAATCTTTATTTGGCGCACTCGGGGCAACATCTTCAAAACCAACTATCTCGACCCCATAAGAGCTGAAAGTAAAAAAGTGTTCAAGAGCAGACAGCAAGCAAAACTCCGCTAGAAAATTTTGCCCAGTTGCTTTGTATACATTTTCTAACACACCCAAGATGTGTTTGAAAGCACCGACATCATATAAGCGAATAGGGCTTGAGGGGTCATAACGTTTAGCCCCAAAAAATAGATATATCATAAATCGCTCAAGTATCAAGCTAGCTTTTGACCCTTGATGCAGCTCAGAACGTCTCGCCACTGTTGCCCTTGCTCCTGATTCATAGCCAAAAACTAAATTAGCCAAAGCTTTGTCTGTGGCTTTCCATCCTGGCGCAGACAAAAGCACTAGTTCGGGGTTGACCTTGTCTAAATGTGAAAGCAATTCAGCAGGGTCGCTTTTGCTAGTAACTACTTGTGGCAGAATTTCTAAATTCTTAAAAGACTTTATATTAGAAAAATCAGCACTAGGGTCAGGGGTTGAAGCAATTGCCTCAAAGCCAGCACCAGCTGGTTTTGACTCTACTGAAATAATTGCAATTGATTTTTCTGTGGTCTGCTTTTCCATTTTTCAGCCTCTCAAAAGTTGAATTGTCTAATCTAAAACCAACTCAGAAAAATAAACTTACTTGTCAAAAAAATAAATTTACTTGCGTTTAAAATTTGGAGTTCGCTTTTCTGAAAATGCTTTCGGGCCTTCCTTGGCGTCTTCACTGTTGAATACCGCCATGCCATATTCAAACTCGTGAGCCAGTGCTTTTTCTTCTTCCATCCCATCTGTTTCTTGCAGGGTGCGGAGAATTGCCTCAACTGCTAGCGGGCCGTTTTCACCAATGGTTTTAGCCACTGCCTTTGCTTCTTCCAGAGCTTTTCCTTTTGGCACAAGCCGAGAAACTAAACCAATTTGAAATGCTTCTTCAGCTGAAATGTGCTTGCCCGTTAGCAAAATATCTGCTGCGTGGGTGTATGGAATTTGCCGCCTTAGCCTAACAGCTGATCCAGCCATAGGGTAGAGCGACCAACGGGCTTCAGAAACTCCAAACTTAGCACCCTCAGCTGCCACCCTTATATCCATTGCTTGAAGGATTTCAGTTCCCCCCGCTATACAAACCCCTTCAATCGCAGCGATGATAGGTTTCTTCGGGTGATAGTGACGAAGCAATGCCTTAAAAGAAAGATCGCGGTCATCTTGCATACGTTCTTTTACTTTTTCTGCTGTCCAGTCGGGGTCGGGGTCACCAGAATCGCCAGCCATTGCGCGAAGGTCTGCCCCCGAACAAAACTCGCCACCAGCGCCAGTTACGATAATAGATGAAATGCCATCATCGTTTGTGGCTTCCTCATAAGCGTCAAACATTCGGATGAGCATTGCCCCTGAAAGTGCATTTTTTCGATGGGGGCGGTTCATGGTGATAACCATGGTTTTGCCCTCGCGTTCCACAAGAGCGTGCGGTTCTACTGGTTCAACTTTTTCTGCCATAATAATTGTTAGGCTAGTTGGAATTTTGCCAATAACAAAATTGATAATAAGAAATTGTCACAAGTTTTGATAAAAACAGCCATTAACCTATTTGCCAGCAAGTCGCCTGCTTAAACTATTAAAGAAATAAAAAGTTAAAGGTTAGGTTTCAAGCTCAATGGATGGGCAACTACAAAATAGATTTCTGTCGCCATATACAGAATCAATCCGTTTGACCGGCGGCCAATATTTGTTCTCATATAAATAGGGGAGTGGATAGGCAGCAACTTCACGGCTATATGAATGTTTCCAATCGGTAGCAGTAACTTCAGCTGTTGTGTGGGGAGCGTTTTTTAAAGGGTTGTCTTCTAAATCAAACTCTCCTGTTTTGACTTTCTCTATTTCACCTTTGATATTGTTCATAGCTGCAACAAACCTGTCTAGCTCAGCCTTGCTTTCTGATTCGGTTGGTTCCACCATAAATGTGTCGGCTACAGGAAAAGAAACTGTCGGAGCGTGAAAACCATAATCCATCAATCGTTTTGAAACGTCTTCAACAGTTATGCTGTCTCTAACCCCAGAAAGGTCTAACACGCATTCGTGAGCTACCCGTCCATTTTCCCCACGATAAAGAATGTTAAAGCTCAATTTTGTTGCTAGGTAGTTAGCGGAAAGTATTGCAGTTTGTGTTGCGTGCTTCAATCCATCTGCTCCCATTAACTTTATATATGCCCATGCAATTGGAAGGATTAGTGGCGAGCCAAAGGGAGAAGCAGAAATGGTTTTGCCGTATGTCGCCGCATCTTTTATTGATGTGTCTAAATGAATTTGTGCGTCTGAAAAGGTTTGTGACTCTAAAAAAGTTTGCGATTCTAAAAAGGTTGACGAATTCAAAAAAGGATGCGAGGGCAAATATTTTGCCAAGTGCTTTTTCACAACAATTGGGCCAACTCCTGGCCCGCCACCGCCATGTGGAATACAAAATGTCTTGTGCAGGTTTAAGTGTGCAACATCTACTCCAAAATCACCAGGGCGAGCTAAGCCAATCAAGGCATTTAAGTTTGCTCCATCCATATAAACTTGTGCTCCACAGCTATGAATGATGTCACATATTTCAGTAATCGTGGCTTCAAAGATGCCGTGTGTTGAAGGGTAGGTAATCATCAAGGCTGAAATATTTTCACCGTGCTGTGCAATCTTTTCTTTCAGGGCTTCAATATCAATATTTCCTCGTTCATCACATTTCAACCCCATAACTTTCATTCCTGCCATCACAGCGCTAGCAGGATTAGTGCCGTGTGCTGAAGTGGGGATTAAACAGATATCTCTATGGTTGGCACTATTTTCTAAATGGTATTGCTTTATTGCAAGAAGTCCCGCTAGTTCGCCTTGACTTCCAGCATTTGGCTGAACAGAGGTTGCATCCATTCCAGTTATTTCTGCCAAATCCACACATAGCTCCTCAATCAACTCTAAATATCCCCCAGCTTGGCTAGGCGGAACAAAGGGATGAATGTTGGCAAATTCTGGCCACGAGATAGCTGCCATTTCAACTGCTGAATTTAGCTTCATCGTGCAAGAGCCCAGAGGAATCATTGAGTGGTCAAGCGCCAAATCTTTTTTAGCAAGGCGGGTTAAATAACGTAAGAATTCTGTCTCTGATTTTCGACCATTAGCCTCAGAATCAAATATTTGATTTTTTAGAGGCGGGGAAATTCTCGTTTGAGATTTTGAAATATGTGATTTTGAAATACCTTGCGCAGCCTGCTTCTCAGTAGCTTTATTTAATTCACTGCCTCCATTTAATTCACTGTCTCCATCTCTCTTTTCTTCCCCAAAGGCATAAAGCAAATCGTCTAGCAAACCTTCATCACATGTTTCATTAAAAGAAATTGAAACAGTTGAATCATCAATCTTGTATAAATTAATTTCTTTTTCTAATGCCCGTTGACAAATTAAATCAACTCCTGTTAAACCGCCTGTCCCGTCTTTTTCTAAACTGTCGCCCACTGTGCAAGAATTTCCAGCCGCAACCTCAACTGCCACAGTTCCAAAGAAATTTTGATGTTTAACTTTATAGCCCAACTCTTTGGGAAGGTTTTCAATTTCATTTACAAACTGGCATGCCAAGTTATGAGTTTTTTGTGCAATTTCTTTAAGCCCAGCTGGGCCGTGCCACATAGCATAGAGGGCAGAAATGTTTGCCAAAAGAACTTGGGCGGTACAAATATTGCTAGTGGCTTTTTCTTTTCTAATGTGTTGTTCTCTAGTTTGAAGAGCCAAGCGATAGGCCTCATTTCCCGCACTATCAACAGAAACCCCAACTAATCTGCCAGGAAGTGCCCGCTGATACTCATCTTTAATAGCAATGTATCCAGCATGGGGTCCTCCAAATCCAAGTGGAACTCCAAATCTCTGTGTGGTTCCAACCACTACATCTGCCCCATAAGATCCTGGTGGGGCTACAAGGCAAAGAGCCAGCGGATCAGCTGCCACACTTATTAAGGTGCCAGCTTTATGGGCAACCTCAACTAGGGGAGCTAAATCTTGCAACCTACCCGTTTTTGTTTCTAGCTGAAAAAATGCTCCATATAACTCGCCACACATTTCCCCAAACTCTAAAACTTCGTTTTCACTGTTAACATTTTCACTATTAAAGTTTTCACTGTTAACATTTTCACTATTAAATAAGTCAATACCTACTAACTCAATTCCCAAAGGCTCAGCCCGTGTTTCAAGCACGGCTCGAGTTTGATCGTAGATGCCAACATCTATTCCAAACTTTTTTACTCCCGATGAAAATTTTTGACTTACCCGTGCCAGCAAAGTCATTGCTTCAGCAGATGCTGTAGCTTCATCCAATAGGGAAGCATTTGCTAAATCCATTTCGGTTAAATCGGTAATCATTGTCTGGAATGCCAAAAGCAATTCCAACCGCCCTTGTGAAATCTCAGGTTGATAGGGGGTATAAGCGGTATACCAAGCAGGGTTTTCCAACACATTTCGTTGAATTACAGATGGCAAGTGTGAGTTGTAGTATCCCTGCCCGATTAGCGATTTATAAATTTTATTTTTACCTGCCAGCCCTGCCAGCCGTGAAAGTACCTCTTGTTCTCCCATTGCTGGTTCAAGGTTGAGTGGGACCTCTTTATATATGTCTGCAGGAATAGCCTCGCTCAAGAGCGCGCTAATCGTGTCAGCATTACAGGCCTCAAGCATCTCTTTTTGTTCAGTTGTAGAAGGGCCTATGTGGCGTGATTGAAATTCAAAATTGTTCTTTGACATTTTTGCTTTTGTTCCTATTTTTCTTGTCGCGTTTTTGAAGTTTTGTTTTATTTTTAAGTTTTATTTTTCTTGGTTTTGAAGTTTTATTTAAGTTTGTTTGTATAAATTGTGCTCATATCATTTGGCTGTGCAGTTGTTGTTATGTCATAGTTGTATAGCTACGAAGTTATATTAAGTTATATAGTTACAAAATTTGCTTTTTAAAATTTAAATTTTTATATATGTCAAAATCTTAAAATATGCCAGACCCCAAAACGCGTATTATTGGCATTAAATTATTAATCTAAAATAAGGGACATCAATACAAAAACAGAATAAAAGCCAGCAATAAAACCGAATAAAAAAATAAAACAATAAATAATAAATAAAACCAGAAATAAAAAATCAAGCAATAAATAATAAATAAAAGCAGAATAAAAGCCAGCAATAAAAAATAAAA
>JAHRAM010000200.1 GCA_020027305.1 Acidimicrobiia bacterium
GCATTCACATTTGGAAAAGAATTCAAAAATTGAAAATCACCCAAACCAGTTGGGGCAATAAATAGTTTTTCAAAAGTATCTAAATTTTTCTCATCTGTATTTTTTTTCTGCCCACTTCCGTTTTCGCCACTTTTATTTTTGAGGTTCTCGTTTTTAGCAACCTTTTCATGATTGTTTAGAACAAGAGCTTCTTCTTCTGCATTTTTATCCCCTAGGTTTTCATTTCCTAAATTTTCAGTGCCACTATTTTTTCTGAAAGCTTTTGCTAATGGGAGGGCTTCAAAAATTGCCCCGCCATTGTTGTTTATGATGATGATGTTGAGAGTTGCCGGTGTGCTTAAATTGCTTGATAGCAAATCAGGGGATAATAGTGCGCTCAGGTCATGCAAAATAGCAGTGTCGCCAGCCAGCAAATATGTTTCAGTTTTTGGCAGGTTGTTTTGCGAAAAATTATTTTGCGATTTAACCGCAATTCCAAGAGCGGTTGAAATCAAACCATCAATTCCATTTGCACCTCTGTTACAAAAAATTCTAGTGGTGGCAAAATTCGCCTGCTCCAAATGTGCTTCACTAGAAATCGCTTTTTCAGAAACCGTTGCTTCATTAGACATTTCAGGTTGAGTTTGTGCTGCTTGTTCAGCTTGTTCAGCCCAATTTTCATGTAGCCCTCCAGATGTATCAAAGTCTCCAATCGCAAAGCAATCTGCGCGCTGCCCCTCAACCTTTATAATGCACCCAAATGCATCAAAGTCTCTAATCGCAAAACTGTTTGCTAAAAAAAGGTTGCTTTGCGGCGGAAGATGTTTTGCCAAATAATATGAAATCTCTGGCTCTGTTAAATTCTTGTTGCTATCTTGAGAACTTTTAGAACTTGTTGAGATGGAAGGTTTTTCTAAATCCTGTGGGGGCGTTTTTAAACTTTGTGAAGATTCTTTTGAATCTTGTCGAGACGTTTTGAAATCTTGTCTCGACTTAAATTCACGACAAATGATTTCTCGCGCCCCCAAGTTTGCTTTTTGCCATTTTTCACTCCATGCTTCTTGATTCCGCAATTTTTGCCTTTGTTCTGGCAACTTTTGCGCGGCTCCATCCCTTTCTTCTTGGTGCAAAGATTTTGAGGTATTCCCAAGACTGTTTCCCTCGCTAATCTTTTGAGAATTGTCAAAATTGCTATTTTTACTGCTAGAAACAATTGAGGCTCCCATCCCTTCACCAAAAATTTCCTCACAAACCAATTCAAGCAATTCTCCGATGTCGTGATGTTTAATGCGATTTTGACTTGGAAAGTCAGCACAGTAATTCTGCCCCTTGGGGTCGCACCAAAAGAATTCTTTGGGAGGATTTTTTGCGATTTCTGTTCGAATAATTTTGTTTGTAGGAACAGCCCCCAGCCTTAGAATTGTATCTGGCTTGTTCTGTCTGTAGAAGTCGCCAGAAAAAAGTAGGTGGGCAGTTGAGATAACATTTTCACAATTGCGAAAAGCGGATGCTCCATCTGCCAAAATCGGCCATCCCGATTTTTGTGAAAGGGCTAGAGTTGCTGAAATTGTTTTCTCATCATAATCTTCTGGGCCAGCCAAAATAAGCCCACAAGGATTTTCTAAAATAGCATCCACAAGTTTGCCCAAAACTCGCCTTTGTAGCTTTGAAGGTTTTATGCGATTATTTATGTCGTTCTTCTTTATGCCAATATTGAGTGAAACAGTTCTTATATCAATTTGGTTGCCGTTGGCTGGATTGTTTACATTCTGCGCTTTTTTTTGAGCTTCTTTTTCTATAACGTTTTGTTCTAAGGCGTGCTTAGTAATGTCTTGTGTGTCGTTTTTTGCAGCTCCTTTTTCTTGGTCGTCTTGATTTTTATCAATCGCAAATTCTCCATTTGTGGTTTTTGCTATTTGTGGTTCTAATGGTTCATCAAACGGGCAATTAATATGGACTGGCCCAGATTTTTGATACAGCGCCTTAAATATTTTCCCTGTAATCTTTTGTAGCAACTTTTCTTTACTGCCATAAGATTGCTTGGAGAACCTCAAATTTTTAGAGTGCTTGGAGGCATTGGGATGTTTTAAATTTCGCGCAATGAGTGGCATTTCATAAAACCATTGAAGGTGCTTTCCATAAAGCCCTTTTTGAAAAATGGTTTGCTCAAATCCCTTGCCACGAAAATGGGGCGGGCGATCTGCGGTCAAAACAAGCAGTGGTACTCCAGATTGAAATGCCTCAATGACGGCTGGGGTATAGTTTGCGCCTGCTGTGCCAGATGTGCAAATTAAAGCCACAGGTTGTTTGCTGGCTTTTGCCATTCCCAGTGCAAAAAATCCAGCGCTTCGTTCATCGTGTTTTATCCAAATATTAAAACCGCTTTCACTAGAGGCACCTTCCCCAAAATTATTAGTGGCTGATGTATTTTCAAGGGGTTTTGTTAATTTCGTTTTTGAAGTGGCTTCCCCAAAATTATTAGTGGCTGATGTATAGCCAAAAGTATTATTTGCACAAACTGCCAATACTGCCGATCTACCACCAGGAGAAATGACGACATCTGTTATTCCGCCAGCAGCTAGAAGCTCAAAGAAGTCTTGGTAGAACTTATAAACTGGGTCAGAAAAATTGTTTGTCATTTTTATTCTTCTATAATTTCTGCAATTTCATTTAGCACTTACATTTAATTTCGTTCGCCATTTAAAGCAACAATTTAATGCAACAATTCTTACAATCTCTAAACCTATTCACAATAATTCTTTACTCATAACATCCTTAAAAAAATCTAAACCTGTTCACAGTAATCTTAAAAACTTCAAACCTATTCACAACAACCCCTTATTCATAACATCCTTAAAATCTCTAAACCTATTCACGA
>JAHRAM010000019.1 GCA_020027305.1 Acidimicrobiia bacterium
GCCTCGCTCAAGCAACTCTTTTAACTCAGTTTCAGCATCTGTAGTTTGATTAAGTGTCGGCATAAAACATCAATTCTCGTCTAAGCAGTTTTCCAGTTTCTGTGTAGGGAAGCTCATCATAGAACACAATTTTGTCAGGCACCCTAGAGGAGCGGAGGTTTTCACGAACGAATTCCTTGACTTCATCTTCGGTGAGGTTAGCTTCTTTATGTAGCACGAGTGCCACAGCAATGGCTTCACCCCATTCAGTGTCTTCAACTCCAAATGCCCCCACATCTAAGATGGCAGGGTGTTGCCTTAATGTATCTTCCAACTCACCTGGTGAAATATTTTCGCCGCCCCTTACGATGACATCATCTAGCCTGCCCTCAATAAAAAGGTAGCCGTCTTCATCTATCCACCCAGCATCGTTTGTTTGAAACCAACCTTCCTCATTAACTCGGCTAATGCCTCCTTTGTATTCCCCAGAAACCTGTTCGCCCCTTACCCAAATCTCACCTGATTCATTTGGTGAAACAGGTTTTCCTTTATCATCTCGGATGGAGACTTCCATTGTAGGAAGTGGTTTTCCAACAGAGGTCAGTCGTAGGCGCTCTTTTGGGTCACTTGAGTTGTGGGCTGCCCTGTGGGCTTCAGGGCTTAAAATTGAAACCGTTGAACTGGTTTCAGTCAGCCCATAAGCATTCACAAAGTTGGTGTTTGGAAACACCTCTAGCGCTTTTTCAATCACGTCAATAGGCATCTTGCCACCTCCATAGGCGATGTTTTGAACGGTTTCAATTTTTTCAGATTTTGCCACGAGCTCTTCAACCATTCGCCATAGCATCGTTGGCACAACCATAGCGTGGGTGATATTTTCGTTTCGGGCGGTTTTTATCCATTCAACTGGTTCAAAGTTTTGCATCATTACAATTCGCCGACCAGTATAAATGGAAGAAGAAATATTTGCCATACAGGCAATGTGATAGGGGGGAACCGACATAAGTGTAGCTTGCTCTTCAGTGGCGCTCATAAATTCTTGTGAACCCAAAACATAAGAAACGATGTGCTTGTGGCGAAGTATGGCAGCCTTGGGTTTTCCTGTAGTGCCAGAAGTAAAAAGCAAGATGGCTTCTTTTTCGCCATCCATTTCCCAATCAGAATCTTCAGGTAGATTTGCTGGAGCTTCAATGTTGTCTAAATCAGCAGTCTTTAGGCACTTCAAGTCGTTTACAGAGTTGAGTTTTTCATAATAATCGGTTCCAGTCACCATAGTGGCAGGCAATATTTGAGAAGCCAGCTCAGTTAGCTCTTCATCGGTTAGGCGATAGTTGAGTGGCACAAACGGCAACCCTGCCCAAGCAGATGCAAAAAGACAAACTGCAAGATTAGGTGAGCTGACATCTACAAACCCCACAGTGCTTGTTTCGTTAGCACGGATACTGCCAGCCACATTTCGTGAAGCCTCATAAAGCTCTCGGTAAGTCAGGTTTTGCGTTTTAGAAGAATCTGTGCTTGAATGTGAAATTGCCACGCGCTCGCCAAATCCCTCGGCGGCCATCTGAAGCAACATCATCAGGTTCATGGGATGAGAAGGGGAGAGCTTAGTTAATCAGAAGCGGGCAGAACCTTCGCCTCTTTTTCTTCAAGCAAGGTATCGCCGATACCAAGTGAACCTTCGCCAGCTTTTGTGCATAGCAACTCAAGGGTGTCGTCAACGTTTATATATCGCTTGCCGAGCAAAGTTCCATTTTTTGCTTCATCTGAAATGGTGCCATCAGTTGTGGCGCCTTGCCTTTCTTCTGGCAGAACCATTGCAATTCCACCACAAGTCAGGCTAACGTCTTCATCGCCTGCCTTAACAACAATTATTTCAGTTGAACAAACTGTGCTTACTAGTCGGTTTCCAGCTGTAAGTTTCACTTTAATTTTTCCTTTTGTATTTTGAGTTATCTTTTGGGTTTCCTTCTTAGAATTCTATATGAGGCAAATAATAATTCCTAGATAATAATATATGTTTAGTCTAAAAATACATTAAACAGGATTAAAACACGAACAAAGAACGAGAGCAGAAAATGAGCGACATAGAAATGAGTGAAGTGACCCAGCTTATTGAGGATTTAAATTTGGGCGATATTAATAATCGCTTACAAAAATATTTTGCATTAGAAGATTCACTGCCACCAGTTCCCAGTATTGTTAATCCCTCAAGTGAAAACTCAAAAAATAATAATGAGGGCAAAGCAGAAGATGGTGTGCCATCTATTGGGATGGAGCTTTTGCTTGCTAAAACTATTCTGTCTCAAGATTCGCATCCTATTTCTAGCTTGCGAGATTCTCATTTACAGGGCAAGTCAATATCTGCTGGGGGAAAGTGTCGGTTGCTTCCATGTGGGCAAGATTTCTTGGCAGTAAACCTTTTGCGAGAAAGTGACTTTGACCTTTTGCCTGCTTGGCTAGAAACTCATACTTTTAATGGGCTTACCCAAGAAGAAGAAATTTGGAATCAGGTTTCTATTCTCATAAAAAATGGAGATGCAAAAAAGTTAGACCAGAGAGCAGGGGAACTTGGGCTGGCAGTTGGGTTAGCCACAGATGGCACAAATGCAAAAACTCATGCCGAAGATAATTCCCCTTTTATTGAAGATGTGGAAAAAAGCATACCGCAAGATTTAACGAACTTGAAAGTCGCAGATATTTCAGCACTTTGGGCTGGCCCACTTGTCGGCAAGCTCTTTTCAGCTGCTGGGGCTGACGTTTTGAAGTTAGAAGATGTAAAACGCGATGATGGGCTTAAGGCGGGCAGGCCAAAGTTCTATGAGTATTTGAATGGGGGAAAACAACACTATCAAATTGATTTCAAAACTGAGCTAGCCAAGCACCTTCAAGGAGCAGATGTTGTTATTGACAATTCCCGTTCGCGTGCGATGAGGCATTTAAATGTAGACCCAGAAGAGTTTGTGGCTGGTGGAGCAATTTGGATTTCAATAACAGGATATGGAAGGGCAAGCAATCGAGCAGCCTTTGGAGATGATGCTGCTGTGGCTGGTGGGCTGTTGGCAAGCAAAGCGGGTTATCCTGAATTTATCGGTGATGCAATTGCTGACCCGATTGCAGGAGCTGAAGCATATTTCCAAGCACTGTCTTGTTTGTCTAAGAATAAGCCTTCCTTGTTAGACATCAGCATGGTTGAGGTAGTGAGAGATAATACAACCAAGTAGCAAGCAATAGATGTATTGAGCACTTTGAATATTTTAAGAATGATAATTAAAAACGTTCAAATATTTCCTCAAAACACTCAGATTAAAAATAGTGCCCAAAATTTTGACATATATATAGGGGATACAGATGGCGTAATAGAACGTATCATTGAAAGTAATATAGAGCTAGGACAAGTTCCTGACAGTTTTGAAGAAGTCATTGATGTTGAAGGGGCAGCTGTTATTCCCAGCCTTTATGACCACCATATTCACCTGCTTTCTTTAAAAGAAGCTGGCAATTCTCTCGATTTTTCAGATGTTAGAACGGAAGCAGAGTTCAAACAGATAATCGCTAGTGCAAAGAATACAGCTAGCTCGCTCAGGGGGATTGGTTACCACGAATCTATTTTTGGGGCACTTACAAAAGAAACCTTAGATGAGCTTGTGCCTGATATTCCTTTTCGAGTTCAACATCAAACAGGAGCTCTTTGGGTTTTAAACTCCAAGGCGCTAACTGAAATAAATGCATCGCAAGCAAACATACAATTAGATGATGGATGTCTGCTTAGGGGTGATGAGTTACTCAGAAGAGATAGTTTGCTTTTAGAAAACAACCTTTTAGAAAATAATATTGTGCAGTCGCCATCTGTCAATGACAAAAATGCCAGAAACAACAATCTCTACAATGACCTACGCCAAATTTTTAAGGAGCTAAATCAATATGGGGTTATGGGGGCAACCGATGCTACTCCAGGCTATGGTAAAAGTGAAGTGGAGCTATTTTCAAATGCTCTAATTGGCAACAAGCAAGATTTTTTTGGGGCCGATTTTTATCTGGCCTAGATAGTCGGCCATGCCTACTTTTTCGAAACTTTGAGCTTGCATTAAAAGATTTTCAGCTTTGGTGCAATCATTAACGTCAGCAGTATCAA
>JAHRAM010000099.1 GCA_020027305.1 Acidimicrobiia bacterium
AAAAGAATTTGATAGTCATTTTGAAGAAGTTCATAAAACAATTGTTGAATCTTGTTCTAATCATTAGACATCTAGAATTTAGATAGCTAGAATTTAATATGTCTAGTATTTATATAGTGGCAGAAAAATCTAATATTGAAAATTTACTTGAAGAAAATCTTTTGGTGTGCCCTGAAGATAAACAAGAGCTCTTATACATTAAAAAGCAAGATGTGCTTTACAACCCACGGCTAAAACAAAAATATTTAATCGAAGATGGGATTCCAATTTTGCTTATTGCTGAGGCAGTGGTAGTGAGTGAAGGTGAGCATAAAGAACTTATGGCGCAGAAATAAAAACAATGAGAATAAAAACAAATGAGCAAAATAACAAATTAAGAAAATAATAAGGAGCAGAAAAAATGAACAAAGAAGCAAATCATGAAAATTTTTCATTTAGCGAAAATTTTTCAGTTGATGGAAGGGTAGCAGTTGTCACTGGGGGTTCCAGAGGAATAGGGCTGGCGTTTTCTAAAGCCTTTGCTCAGTTAGGTGCCAAAGTGGTTGTTAGCTCAAGAAAGGCAGAGGCTTGTGAAGCCGCGGTTGAAGAAATCAAAGCTGATGGTGGAGATGCTCTTGCCGTTCCAGCACATATGGGCGAGATAGGCGACCTTGAGAATTTAGTTAAGCAAACCACAGACCATTATGGTGGAATAGACATTTTAATAAACAATGCAGCAAATGCTTTGGGCATGCCGTTTGGCGAAATGACTGAAGAGGCTTTTGATAAATCGCTTTCTGTGAATTTGAAAGGGCCTGTTTTTCTTATTCAAAAATCCTTGCCTTGGCTAAAAGATAGTAAGCATGCTTCTATTATAAACATTTCAAGTGCTGCTGGATTCATATTTGCTGGACCAATGCATATGTATGCATCGGGAAAAGCTGGGCTTCAATCATATACCCGTTGTTTAGCCTCAGAACTGGCACCATTCAATATTCGGGTTAATTGTATTGCACCTGGAACTGTTGATACAGATATGGTTCGCAACAATCCATCAGAACGTCAAGAAAGCATGATAAAAGCAGCTTTGCTTCAACGTATAGCACACCCCAATGAGATTGTAGGGCTTGCACTTTATTTAGCAAGTGATGCTTCTAGCTTTATGACTGGTGGCATCATAAATATAGATGGTGGGTTGGTTCCAAGATAGATTTACAAGCTAAAAATAAACGTTATAACATTAAATAGTTAAATAAGTGTAAGTCTAAAATGCTAGATTCTCTTGGAATGTTTACAACGTTGCTCGATTCGAGTAACCAAATAAAAGCAGGCAAAGAGATAGCAAAAGATGCGCTTGTCAAACACAAAAAGTTTGACGTTGGCAATATTGAAAATGCTGAAAATATTGTTGTAGCGGGGATGGGGGGCAGTGGTCTCATAGGTGATTTGATTTCAGCAGTTGGAGCTTTTGATATTGAGCTTCCTATACATATACTCAAGTCAAGTAGTCTTCCAGCGTTTGTCTCTCAAAAAACACTTTTTTTGGCAGTCTCTTTTTCTGGCAACACTGCTGAAACTTTGATAGCAACTGAAGAGGCAAAAAATAGAGGCGCCTCAATTGTTTCTATATCTACTGGCGGTCGTCTTAAAGAACTTTCAAAGAATCAAGGATTTTTATCTATTGAGATAAACCCTGAAGTTTCTTCGCCAATACCGATGCCAAGGGCTGGATTTTTTCAAATGGCAGCTGCTGCTTTAACTTTTTTGACAGAAGTGAATCTTTATAAAAACAATCATTTAGAAAAGGCAGTTCCTCATATTTCAAAAAGAGTAGAAGAATTGGCAACAGAAAGGTCAAGTGCTTATAATCTTGCTAAAGATTTGGGCGGAACCATTCCGTTGATTTCAGCAGCATCTGGTATTGGGGCAGTAGCTGCTAGGCGACTTAAAAATCAAATAAATGAGAATTCAAAGACCCCAGCATTTTTTTCAGAAGTCCCAGAGGCGTTTCATAATGAATTGGTTGGTTGGGGCGTTCAAGGCGATGTCACACGGCAGGTGTTTTCGCTCGTGACGTTGCGAAGCGATTTTGAACCAAGTGGATTCAACCTCGACAAAGCTATTGAGGTGGCAACTGAGATGCAAGAAGAGGTTGTCTCAAATTGCTTTAAGGTTTCAGCAGAAGGAAGCACTGCCCTCTGCCAACTATTTGATTTAGTTGTATTTGGCGACTTTGTTTCACTTTATTTAGCAGACTTGCTAGGTGTTGACCCTGGGCCAATCCCAGCAGTTGATGAGCTAAAGAGCCGAATTTAGCTTTTTTTGAATTATTCTTTAATTGGGTTAATTGGGCTTGCTAATTAGTATTTCTATTTAAGCTCACCAATTAAGTCGATAGGTTAATTGGGCTGACAGAAAGCTACCTTGAGATACTGGTATGATTGAGTATTAATAACATGGAAAGCACAGCTGTTCAACCAGATTCTAAAAAGAAAAAATTCAAAGGGCTCGAATTTAAAGGCCGCCTAAGCAGCCCAATTTGGAATCGGTTTAGCCACCCTCGTTGGAGCTTTTGGCTAGAAATATCCACTCTTCTGTTTGCCACCTTTGTGATTTTATGGCAAAACGATTTATTTGGTGATTTATTTTCAACTACAACGGTTACTGGTGGTGATATAGCATCACATATTTGGGGGCCAGACTTTATCAAGAGAAGTCTTTTCCCAGAACTATCCGGTTGGTCTAATGATTGGTTTGGTGGATTTCCTGCTTTTACTTTCTACCCAGTAGTCCCAAATTACTCAGCAGTTCTTTTTTCGTTTATAATGCCAGACACGGTAGCTATGAAACTCGTTACAGTGCTTGGTTTGGCTGCTATTCCATTTGGAACATTTTTTCTTGCAAAATCAAGTGGACTTAAACGCCCAATTCCAATAGTTTTTGTGTTGTTTTCGCTTGTTTTTCTTTATGACAACAATTATGCTATTCTTGGTGGAAATGTTCTGTCCAATCTGGCAGGTCAATACGCTCAATCATGGGGACTAGCATTTTGCCTTTTTTATTTTGGTGCCTTAATGAAGGGGCTTAAAACTGGAGAATGGAAAGTCAGAACCACTGTTTTACTGGCATTTACTATTCTGTGC
>JAHRAM010000113.1 GCA_020027305.1 Acidimicrobiia bacterium
GAAAGTGCCCCCGCTATGTTAACTAGCATTTCTCAGAGGCTTGCGCTGTTTGAAAAGGCTGGAATAGATCGCACATACGTATTGGATTTTATTCAAAGGTTTTTATTTGTTTGGAATTGAGGACAACAAACTAGAGATATTCAACTGCTCTTGAAAATGTTGCTGTATCGTTTGGTTGGACCAATAGAGTAAAAGCCGTCATCAGTTGCCAGCAGTGAAACAACTGCTCCAGTTTCTGCTTGGTTTCTATGAGTTTCAGGCACTATTGTAATTTGACGATCTTGGAATACACTTCCGTGTGTTGCTTGCTGCAAAATGCCATGTCTGTGGTTATTTCTGTTAGCGTCATCAGGTTTTCGCATAAGGCTCTTGTTGATGGAGTCGGAATTACGATTTGATATATTTCGGGTAGAGCCAGGTTGTTCCGTTGGAGAATGCCACGCTTGAGTCGACCGGTCGGCTGGTGAGGATTGTGCCCCCCCCCCCCATAACGAGCGCGTCGGGCTTCATCGACTATTCCGAGTGTTTCACCATTTCTGGGTATACCCGAGTCACTGCTGGGTTGTGAAGATGATTCGAAATTGCCAGCCGACTCACCACTGCCGCCATTCCCGTTCGGTAAAGATCCGCTGTGTCGGGAATTATCAACAGACGCTGGCGAGTGTTCTGACTGTGTGTGTGTGTGTGTGTGTGTGTGTGTGTGTGTGTGTGTGTGTGTGTAGAGTTATGCGCTTCCTCTATCCATTTCGAGAGTTCCACACCAGAACCTCCACTTAAAACACGCTCACTATCTCTGTGGTACCATTGTTTAAAAAATGGCCTATATTGAATTTGAATAATATCTTCTTCTCGGAAATTGAGCTTCTCACCCAATGCTTTCATTTTTCGAAATTTATTTTTGCTGTGTGTATTCGCTTTCAGAGTTCCCTTCAAAGTTTCTTGCTCTTTCGTATCAGAATCATCTAGTTGCCGATTGAATTCACCAACTCCAGCCCTAGCCCTATCACGAATTTCTATCCTGCTACTACCAACAGCGTAATCATCTCTCGATGACAGTAAGCCAGAATGTCTTTTGTGAAAGATTTCTTCCATTGGAATAAAGGTTTCAAATTCTGGATCGATTTGGTCTGTCCAATCATGATTTTTGTCAGGGGTGATAGATTTCCAGTTTGGAACATCTTTAATTGTTTTCCATTCAGACAATTGATCTCTTTTATCTTGTCCAGCGAGTTTTTCTCCATTTGGAATTCCATCTCGAATGTCCTTGTAAAAAATTTTACATTTGCCTAATTTTTTAGGATTGCAAACAAATATGGAGACCCCTGTCGGTGTTCTTGCAGTTCTATGGCTGGGAGAATTAAATAAACCATCCCCCTCTGACCCCCAAGCATTTGCCTTGTTCGCGTCGCCTCGACAATCGATGAAATAAATACTTGTAAATTCTTTTTCCATTGCCGCGCGAACCCCATCAAATGAATTTTTATTGAAATAAGTATTTGGTGTTACAAACCCAATCACTCCACCATTTGGATTTTCCTTCAACTTATCCGTTGCCCATCTAAATGCTTTTATATAAGCATCTTTTGAGGCCTTGCCATCTTTTGTGTAGCTGTCTTTAAACGATGCATTTGTTTCAATGTGATGGTCGTCTCCCACACCTTTATTTGTATATGGGGGATTTCCAAAAATGGCAGTTAGCTTCTTTTCGCCCAACTCATTAATTCGTTTGGCGTTATCATCTGTTCCTATCTTTGCTTGATTGCCAAATTCAAAAGTGTCTGTCATAATAATGTTTTCAAACACCTCGCGTTTTTGAGTTCGCTCAAAATAGGCATCTTGGATTGTTATTGTAGAAATGCAGTAGCTCAAAAACAGCCTTTCAATGGCATGTATTTCGTTTTTAAATTTGTGCTCAATGTTTTTGTCGCTAATCAACCCACTCTCTTCTGTGAGCAGTCTTGTGATAAATGTTCCAGTGCCTGTGAATGGGTCAAGAATGTTTACCCCTTCATCATCTAAAGACTTTCCAAACTCCATTTTCATGGCATCGTTCACCGACTGCAAAATAAAATCTACGACCTCAGGCGGAGTGAATGCTACACCATACCTCGATGCTTCTTCGCCCATTGTTTTTTGAATAAAATCTTCAAACAGCACTCTGGTGATTTCATTTTTTGAGGCACTGTTTGTAATGTCTTTCGCCTCTCTAGCAACTTCTTCATAGAATGTTTTTAAACCTTCCAAATCTTCTTCTAGCCCAAGTTCCTTTAGGGCCTTAACAGTTTTATCAAGCTCTTTAACGATTGGGCTTGCCTTCGTGAAATCTTGTTCATCATATAAGTTGTTTAAAACAGGCAAAACCACAATATGATTAGCAAGCATTCGCTTGACTTGAGTTTTTGTGATGCTACTATCTACCGATTCTTTAAGTTGCTTTGTCAGCTCTTCAACGGTTTCGTCTGCGTTAGAGTTTTCACTGTTGAGGCGCGTAATAGAAGCAACTACACTCTTAACAACATCGGCTGCCCCTTCACTCCAGCTCAACCACCGCTCACGTCTGTCCTTACCGAACACATCAACTACATAGGTATCCAAACTTTCCACCAGCTCATCAAAATCATAAGGTATTCCCAGTTGGGTGTCGTCTAAGTCTTCATCAGTGTCCAGGGTTTCGGGTTTTGGTGGCCTAAGAATTTTTATACGTTTATGAATGTTGCCAGATGTAATATCTTTAAGCAGGCTCTCATCATGTGATGCCAGTGCGCGTAAAACTTGTGTGATGTGCTTATATGCAGGATCGTTCATAATTGTCTCAAGTATTTTGTCTTGACTGAGATTCTGGTCGTCTACAATGGGGAGCGGTAGCAGCACATATCCTCGCTTTTTGCCTTCGGCGTTTCGCATTACCCTGCCCACTGCTTGAATACAATCAAGCACAGATTTTTTGGGGGCAAAAAATGCAATGGCATCTAAGGCTGGAATGTCAACACCTTCGCCTAGACATTTAGCATTCGATAAAAGTTTGCAAATCCCATCTTCACCCTTTTCTAAGTTTGCTATTTTTACTTTTCGCTCTCCTGCGCGGTGTTTTCCATCCACATGGTCCGTCTCTAAAACACTTGCGTTTTCAAATTTTCGCTTATAGGCTTCTGCTACGTTCAAAAGGATTTTTGTCAATGTCTTAGAGTCTTTAATTGTGTTGACAAAAGCCACAACTCTTTTTAGTTTTGGCGTTTTATCATCTTCAGTTGTGATGGCATGCACCGCCCCAGCAATAGCTGCGCCATATTTATAAGCAATGCGTTCTTTTTCGCTCTCTTCAGTTATGTCCTTTGACCCCTGCTTTACCCAAGATAAAGTTCCAATATCAATATAGGCATTGTCATCTACCAAACCCCTTGCTTGTGAAACTGGAATGACAGGCAGGACAATTTCATAATTTGTTAAAATCTTTTTTTCGACTGCCTCAGAAAATCCGAGCTTGTAAATTTCTTCGCCATAAGTGGACTTTTTATCCATGGAATGAAATTCAAGTTTTTCTTCTTTTAATGTTGATGCTTCTGACTTGTTTTTCATAATGCGGGGTGTGGCCGTCATATATATGCGTTTTTTTATCGGCAAATAATCATCGCGATGAACTGCATGAAAATAAGATTCGCTTTGATTTTCATGTCCACCCTTGACTACTCCAGTGGTATGGTGGGCTTCATCAAAAAATGTCATATCAAATTCGACTCCCAATGATAAAACTGCTTCAGACAATTTCTTTCCGCTTTGATAAGTGCAAAACACCACCAGCATTTCATCACTGGCATCTGCTTTCAAACCTTGTTTGATTGTTTCAACATCTGTAGTCACTGGAACAATCATTTCTGAAAGGTTTACCCTGACAATATCTTCACCACCTGAATCTTTGCTAGAAACATCTCTATCTGAACATATTGCTATATAGGCATGCTTTGTTCTAGCTTGCTGACTCCATTCACGCATAGCTTGCTGCATGAGTGAAATTGACGGCACCATATATAAAACGCTCTTTCCTGCCCCCACACATCTTTCGGCCGCTTTAAGGGCAGTGAATGTTTTACCAGAGCCACATGCCATAATGAGCTTGCCTCGGTCTTGGGTGTCGTCTTCTATGAATTTGGAAATAGCATCTACTGCGTCTTTTTGGTGTTGGCGCAGATTGTGTGACTCAACCTTTTTTTGCTCAGCTTCAAGCAAGATTTTTTGTTCATAGATTGTCTTGCCCCATTTGCAATTCGTTTCGTTGAGTTGGTCGCGAGCGATAACAATTATGTGCTTTCCGTTTTTAGCAATTTGGTTTTGTGCTTTGGAGCCGACACTCCAAGCAGTCGTGATTAAAATACCTGCCTGAAATTTAGTAGTTCCAAGATCTGCTAGCCAACTACTAATTTCTGTTAGTGTTATTTCGTGAGTTGGGTCGCTTTTATATTTACACTGAATTGAATATATTCGCCCGTCAAAGCCAATTCCCACCAAATCTGTGCCGACATCTTCATTGGATATGTCAATTCCTTTTTCTCGCTGACGCTCGGCCCATTTCTTATATGGCATGACTTCCTTGAAAACCGTTTTCCAATGATTGTCTTCTAGGAAATACTTGATGCTCTCATTTTCAAATATCTTTCCCTTATCAGCAGATGAGGCATCATCCATCGCTTCTTGGTTTTCGTCATCAAATAGATTATTGCTTGGCATGGGTTTTTAGGTATCGTTTTGTTGTTTTTGGGTTTTAGTTATTCTTTGTTTGGTCTTTTTGGCTTTGGGACTTTTTATCATTGGTGTCTACCACCAGACATATTTTAACACTGCTGTCAAGAAAACTTTTTTGCGTGTTTTTTCCTTGATGGCATCCAAAAAGAAAGAGTTGAGTGAACGGAATGAAGTATATTAAATCACTAAGCCATGTTGGTGGCACCAGCGACGGCACTACCAGCGGCAACTCCACGAACAGGGCAGACTTCTACTACGGCTTTTGCGACTTGGTCTACTACCCTTTTGTCAAACACGGATGGAATGATGTATTCGGGGGAAAGCTCGGAAGCCGAAACACAATTAGCAAGTGCATCAGCAGCACATAACTTCATCTCTTCGGTGACTGCTGTGGCACGGGCATCAAGTGCTCCCCGAAATATTCCAGGGAAAGCCAAAACATTGTTTATCTGGTTGGGATAGTCGCTTCTGCCAGTGGCAATAACTACTGCCAGCCCTTCAATCTCTTCTGGGCGTATTTCTGGCTCTGGGTTCGCCATCGCAAACACGATTGCCTTATTTGCCATTGACTTCACATCAGATACACTCAAAATTCCCTTAGCGCTCACGCCGATAAAAACATCAGCACCTTCCACTGCATCTGAAAGGCGCCCCCGCCGTTTATCTTTGTTGGTGTTTTTCTCAAACCAGAGCTTTCCCACATCTTTTTCATTTTCAGGGCAGTCAATAATTCCATCTTTGTCAACCCCGATAATGTCGCTTACCCCCACGCTCTTAATAATCTTGGCAATAGCAACTCCAGCAGCTCCCGCCCCAGCAATGGCCACATTGATATCTTCAATGTTTTTTCCAACAATCTTTAGGGCGTTTTTCAGGGCGCCCAAAAGCACAACTGCCGTTCCGTGCTGGTCGTCATGAAAAACAGGAATATCAAGCATTTCTTGCAACCGCTCTTCTACCTCAAAACAAATCGGAGCAGCGATGTCTTCTAAATTGATTCCGCCAAACACAGGAGCAAGGCGTGCGATAGATTCCACCAATTCGTCAGCACGCAAATCCCCCTCACTTGATACATCCAAACAAATCGGCACGGCATCAATACCTGCAAACTCTTTGAACAAAAGCGCCTTTCCTTCCATCACTGGAAGCGCTGCCTTAGGGCCGATGTTTCCCAGCCCCAAAACCGCCGTGCCGTCAGTCACGATTGCCACCGTGTTTTTCTTAATGGTGTAATCATAAACTTTTTCTGGGTCTTCGTGAATGGCATTACATATTCGTGCCACGCCTGGAGTATATGCCATTGAAAGCTGCTCTTGATTTTGGAGCGGAAGGAGCGGAGTGACCTCAATCTTGCCCCCTTCGTGCAAGCGGAAAGTGCGGTCATAGACATTTAGCACCTCAACATCTTTCAGCCCCTCAACCACCTTGACAACTTTTTGCATATGCTTTTCATCGCGACAATCAACCAAAATGTCTTCGGTTAGGTCGTTGCCATGAACATCAAATCCGCCGAGGGAAATGATGTTGCCCCCTGCTTTTCCGATAGCCACGCACAACTCGCCCAACACGCCAGGAACATTTGGAATGTTGAAACGGATGCCTATTGAATAGGCAGGACTGGTGTTTTTCTCACGATTTAGCACTATTTCAATCCTAAGTTATTTTTTAAATCCTAAGTCATTTGCTGTTACAAGCGCCTCATATTTTATTTTCCGCTGGGCGCTCAGGGTGGAAAGGGGGCTTGGGGCTTCAGCGGTGGCTCCCCTATCAACTACGGCGATAATCATAACTGGGATTCCGCCAAGCGCCAGCACACAATCAACTGCTTCCATTGCTGAAGTTCCTCTGGTGGCAGTGTCTTCTATGATTAGAACTTTGTCACCAGCATCAAGTGCCCCAGATAGCCGACCCTCAACGCCGTGGTCTTTGCTTTCTTTTCTAATGCTGAAAGATTTCAGCGGACGCCCCCGCTCAGCCGAAATGGCTGCCACCCCAAAGGCAATAGGGTCGGCTCCTGCTGTCAGTCCGCCGATGGCAGTTGCTTCGGCGGGAGCTCTTTCTAAGATTTCCAAGATTAAGTCGGCGATTAGCAATATTCCATCGGCTCGGCATGCCGTCTGCTTTGAGTCGCAAAACCAGTCGCTCTTTTCACCCGACTTCAGGGTGAAGTCGCCCTTCTTTACAGAATGCTTGAGCAGGTGGGCGATTAATTCTTGCTTCATGTTTATGTTGGAGAAATTAGAAGATTTGCCAAAAAGGAAACTCTTTTAAAATGCTAGTATGGAACTGCCTAGACAAATTTTTCTAAGTAAAGCTGAGACATCATCACATCTTTTAGCTTCTTTTATCTCCATTCTTACCTAATATACGATGTCAATAATTTTGCAGGTAAAATTTCTGGGATTTTCCTAATAATTGTTTTTCAAAATTGTTTTTTAACACTTTCAATCACAAAAATTTTTGTAGAATGAAAATATGACAGAAATTCCAAAAATAATTTCGGTAGACGACCATGTGGTTGAGCCACCAACCCTCTGGACTGACCGCATCCCCGAAAAATATCATGACCGCTGCCCCCGCATTGAGCGAGACAAGGCAAAGTTCAAGTTTGAGGGCGGGGTTTTCAGCTATGAAAAGGGTGTAGAAGATGGCGATTGGTGCGACTGGTGGCTATATGACGATTTGGTTTATCCTTTCCCCAAACTCTCAGCTGCAGTTGGGTTTGATGACCTCCGCCTTGAACCAGTGACATTTGACGATATTTCCCCAGGTGCATGGATTCAAAAAGACCGCCTGCTGGCGATGGAACAAAACCATGTGGATGCCTCAATTTGTTTCCCCAATGTATTGCCGCGATTTTGCGGCCAAACATTTTTAGAACGAGAGGATAAAGAGTTGGCGTTGCTATGCGTGAAAGCCTATAACGACTGGATGATTGATGAATGGTGTGGAGGGGATGGCGTTGGTAAATTAATCCCGCTGACGATTGTTCCGCTGTGGGATGCAGAACTGGCTGCCGAAGAAATCCACCGCTGTGCCGACAAAGGCAGCTACGCCGTAGCATTTTCAGAAAACCCCTATCACTTAGGACTCCCTTCAGTTCACAACCCCAACCGCTTTTGGGATCCATTTTTCCAAGCCTGCCAAGATACCGAAACCATTATCAACATGCACATCGGGTCATCGTCAAAAATGCCAAGCACATCGCCAGATGCCCCTTTTGCCGTCAGCTCAACTATCACGTTTTCAAACGCAATGGGTTCAATGTGTGATTTCATTCTCTCAGGAGTGTTTGAACGATTTGAAACTCTAACGGTGGCATATTCTGAAGGCCAAGTCGGCTGGATGCCCTATGTGATTGAGCGGATGGATAAGATTTGGGAAGAACGCACAAACGAAGATGAAGGGGCATTTGGGCTGACTTTAGAAAACCCCCCTAGCTCATACATTCCTGGCCGAATATTTGGATGTATATTTGATGACGAGGTGGGGCTGAAAAATCGCGACATCATCGGGATGGACCAAATAATGTTTGAAACAGATTATCCTCACGCCGACTCAACTTTCCCCGAGTCAAAAGAGGTGGCAACCCGAATCGTTGAAAAAGCTGGCTTGAACGAAGAAGAAACCTACAAGCTAATACGTGGAAATGCCATCGCTGCCTATGGCTTAGAGCGATTTGGGATTACCGAATAGCTGTCAATAAATAGCTGTCAAATACTTGCTATCAAATTCTGTGCTGTAATATTCGGTGCGATTTCTTGTTTGGCTAAGTTTTCTTGGGTCGCCAGTCATTTCTAAGTCTGTTGCTATTTTTGCGTTTTTTGTCTCACCCCCTCATTAAGATTTTGGTATGAGTGAGAAACAGGCACATTAAACATGACACACCATAAATTAAATAGCAGCCAATCAGCCATTGATTTTTTGGCAGAGCGAATTAGGGCAAACAAGCCTGATGTGCTTTCTGCTGTCACGGTTGTGGTTCCAAACGGGCAGGCTCGGGCGAATGTGGCAATGGCGCTGGCATCTCGCTCTGCTCAAATTGGGTTGAACTACTTGACGTTGAAAAACCTAGTTGATGAGTTTTCCCAAAAACTTTTAGTTCAAAATGTAGAAGACCACAAAGAGCCACCAAGTGGCACCACTTCAAACGATGGCTCCACTTTTACCAGTGGCATTTCTGCCAATAAAAAACCTCTTCCAAAGTTGGCAAACGACCAAATCCTTTTGGCTATTTTGAATTCGTTAAATACGAATTCGCAAAACACAGATTCATTAAACGATACTTCACCAAATTCAAACTCGGCGAATAAAAGTAAGTCACACAAAAACAATTCACAGCTTTTTGCACGATTTCAATCTAACTATTTTTTATCTAGCTCCGCTCAACCCAATTCTGCTCAACCTACTTCTAACGGGGCAACTACATTCCAAGCAAGTGCCCTCCAGCCAAATACAGAAGTGGCGTTGATTGAAGCCTTCAAACAACTTTCTTGGCTGGCAGAAGCAAATGCTGAGCTATCTGGCATTCCAGATGATTTGAAAAATATATATAAAGCAATCGATGCCGAACTAGAAAAGTCGGGCTACACAACTGAGGCAGGTTTTTTCAAGTTTGTCGGGGAAAGATTAGCAGCGCTTGAAAATACTGCCTTTGAAAAAATCGCACACGAAATTGGGGCAACAATTATTTACCTGCCCGCCCCATTAAGAGAAAGTGAAAAATCTTTCCTAGAAACACTTTCATCAAAAATCCACCTTGAGGTCATCACCCACACTGGGATTTTAGAGGGAATGGGTGATGGCGGGAAAAACGCTAAACGTTTGAAAAGCCTGTTTGAAAACTCAGCACTTAATAACTTGGCTGACAACTTTTTGCCAAATGAAATTAAAAACAGTGAAATGAAAGATAGCGAGTTGAAAAATGATGGCGGTTTTGTTTCTGTGGTTTTTGGGGCGGACGGCGCGGGCGGCGAAGATGGCGGAACCGTCGCGGGCGCAGGTGGCTTGCGAA
>JAHRAM010000126.1 GCA_020027305.1 Acidimicrobiia bacterium
AGAATAGAACGAGCAAAAACAAAATGACAGACTCACTAAATGGCAAAACAGCACTCGTGACTGGCGGAGGCTCTGGCATCGGCCAAGCAACTGCAAAACTCTTTGGAAGTCGAGGGGCAAATGTTGTCGTGGCAGACTTAAACAAAGAAGGCGGAGCTGAAACCGTGAAGCTCATTGAGGCAGATGGCGGAAAGGCAGCTTTCACAGAATGTGACGTTACAGATGAAGCAGCTGTTGAAGCGATGATTAAGTTTGCAGTTGATACATTTGGAAGTTTGGATTGTGCCCACAACAACGCTGGCATTTCAGTGGCGCCGCAATCTCTTATTCAAACCACGAAGGAAGACTTTGAAAGGGTCATCGCCGTGAACTTGACATCGGTATTTGTGTGTATGAAACACGAAATAAAACAAATGCTTGAACAGCCCGACCAAGAGGGCGCGATTGTAAACACCGCTTCTGGAGCAGCTTTGGTCACAGCTCCTGGCCAGCCTCACTACACTGCTTCTAAACGTGGAGTAGTTGGGCTGACAACTTTTGCCTCTGATGAATATAAGCACACAAAAATTCGGGTGAACTGTGTGCTACCTGGTTTCATTGACACTCCGATGTTAGGCGACTGGGCGAAAAATGGCGGCCCAGCTTTGGAATCTTTACTTTCCTTTGCTCCACAGCACCGCCTTGGTACCCCAGAAGAAGTGGCAGAAGCAGTAGTCTGGCTATGTTCTAATGAAGCCCGCTGGATTTCAGGCGATTCAATAGTAGTGGATGGCGGAATGATAAATAGATAGTAAAATTATTAATACAACACCTTATATATAACGTCTAAAAAACATGTCTAAAACACAAGTTCCAGCCGTAGAGGGTCTATTCACGATGGATAGCAATGCCCCGCAACTCATTGGCGGTAAGGGAAAATCCAGAGATAGCTATTTTTTCCCGAAAGATTTGGCAGGAAGAGACCCTGCCTGTATTGACGATGTTGATAGCGATGGAAACTCACAAATAGAAGAAGTCTTGCTTTCTAACAAGGGCAAGGTATGGTCGTTCACAACTGCCGACTATCGCCCCCCACCGCCTTACATTTCTGACATTTCTGAAGAAGAGTGGCAACCGTTTGTGCTGGCAGCAGTTGAGCTAGAAAAAGAAAAGCTAGTGGTGCTTGGGCAGATGGTTGAAGGCACCAAACTTGTTGATATGAAAATTGGAATGGAAGTTGAGCTAACGCTAGAGGTGCTTCATTCCGACGAAGAAAACGAATATATGATGTGGAAATGGAAGGCAGTCTAAAATTAAATATAAAAGGCAAGCTACAATTTAAAATAAAGGGTTTGAAATGGAAGAGATAGCAATACTTGGAGCAGGCATGCACCCTTGGGGCAAATGGGGCAGGTCGTTTGTGTCTTATGGTGTGAAGGCAGCAGTTGATGCACTAGATGATGCTGGGGTGGCTTGGGAAGACATCAAGTTTGTCTCGGGAGCAAACACTGTTCGGTGTGGATACCCTGGTTATGTTTCTGGCTCTACATTTGCAAACGCCTTGGGTTTCACTGGCTGCCAATTAGCAAGTTCTTATGCAGCATGTGCTTCAGGCACAACAGCTCTCAGCATTGCCCGCGCACAAATTTTGGCAGGAGTTTGTGATGTGGCATTGGTGGTCGGTGCCGATACAACGCCCAAAGGATTTTTAGCCCCAAACACTGGGGAGCGCCCAGACGATACCGATTGGCTTCGCTTCAAATTGCTCGGCGCTACTAACCCCGCATATTTTGCCCTCTATGCCAGAAGGCGGATGGAACTCTATGGCGACACAACCGATGACTTCGCCCTAGTAAAAGCAAAGAACTCCAAGCACGCCGTCTTCAATAAGAACGCCAGATACTCAAAAGAGTTCGACATAGATGATGTAAAAAACTCACCCGTGGTTTCAGACCCACTCCGTCTGCTTGAGATATGTGCAACATCTGATGGGGGAGCAGCCCTTGTGGTTTCAAGCATGGAGTTTGCCAAAAAAATGGGCGTGAAAAACCCAGTTAGGGTGGCAGGTATCTCTACAGTCAGCCCCACCTACCCCAATGCTGTGATTGAGCTTCCCTATATGGCGTCTGACTCTTGGGCATGTGCTGGCGAAGAAAGTGACACCTTCAAGGCAAACATTGCAGGGCGAGCCTATGAAGAAGCTGGAGTTTCGCCGAGTGATCTTGATTTGGCAGAAGTTTATGACCTGTCATCTGCCTATGAGTTGGATTGGTATGAACACATTGGAATTTGTGAGGAAGGAAAAGCAGCTGAGTTGCTCCGTTCTGGAGAAACTGCTTTGGGCGGAAAGATTCCTGTCAATCCTTCTGGTGGGCTTGGGGCATTTGGAGAAGCTGTTCCAGCTCAAGCCATTGCCCAAGTTTGTGAGTTGACATGGCAGCTCAGGGGTGTTGCAGGTGAGCGACAAGTGCCAGATGCCAAAGTTGGGCTTTCAATTAACCACGGGATGTATGGCCACGGCTCATCAGTTATCGTTACGAAATAAATTATATTAAAATAAATTGTCATAAAATAAAACTCCACAAAAATAATGCCAATACATGAAACCATCACTGACGGCACCGACGGCGTAAAAGGAATTGCCGAGTTGGTGATGGACAACCCTCCCGTCAACGCTTTAGGTATAAAAGAAGGATACGAGCTTGCCGACATCTTAAACGGCTACAAAAAAGCCAAACCCGAAGATGTGCGGGTTGTGATTTTGACAGCAACAGGCAAAGGGTTTTCTGCTGGCGTAAACATAAAAGAAATCCAAGCTATGTCAGGAAACGATGGCATCCTTCAATCAAACACATCGTGTTATCAACTTTTCAAAGCGATTTATGAATGTTGCGTTCCAGTCATTGTGGCGGTCAACGACTTCTGCCTTGGCACTGGGATTGGAATCGCTGGCGCAGCAGACATCGTGCTGGCAG
>JAHRAM010000031.1 GCA_020027305.1 Acidimicrobiia bacterium
ATCTGACAATGAAAAGACAAGATTAACAGAAAAAATAAAGGCAACAGAAAATATCACAGAATGGAAAACTCAAGAAAGCAAACAGGAGGAAGCGCGGATTAAAAAAGGCGCGAGAATATTTTTTGACGAGGAGCTTCCACTAATGCTGGGGGATAAATTCGTTCTAAGGGATGTAGGAAGAGGTGAAACAATAGGTCAAGGTGAAATTGTTGAGTTGTCACCCATAAAAAAAGTTTCAAAAGTTGACATTTCTGTTCTGCCCTCTATTGAAACCATCTTGGCCGATAGACAGGGCTACCTTGAATTAAAAGAGCTTAAATTGCTGTCGTACCCTCTTAAAATTGAAGCTGAAATTGAAACTGGCGATAATAAAAGTGAGAGCAATAAAAATGGTGAGAATAAAAATGGCAGAGGCTATTCAATATTAAATAAATGGGTCATCTTAAATGACAAGCTGAGCCAAATAAAAGAACAATTTAAAAAACAACTTGAGAATGGGCCGCTACAAATAAATTCTGAACTTGAAAAAGATATTTTAATGACAATGCCTGATGTAGAGATCCTTAAAGGCAAGGCTTATACAGCAGGAACCTCTCCAAAAATAGAAACTGCTAGTCATCCATATTTAGAATTGCTTGCAAAAAATCTATTCAAGCCCTCTGCCCCAAAAAATCACATTGAAAAAAATTTGCTTAGAGATTTTGTGAACCAAGAAATCATAATCGAAGCAAATGGAATATTCTTTTTGCCAAAGGCAATTGAAGCTGCAAAAGAAATTTTAGTTTCACTGTTTGAAAAGAAACCAGACGGCATTACGGTTTCTGAATTCAAAGAAAAACTTTCAACTAGCAGAAAATATGCCCTCAGCTTGCTTAGTTATTTTGATGAAACAGGAGTGACACGAAGACGCGGTGATTACCGAATTGCTGGGCCGCGGCTTTAATTGATATGCCCCTAGTCGCATGTCTTCAATTACATGTCATTAGTCGCCCATTATGTCAAAAGGCTGCTCCCATATTTCTTTCAACCGCATCTGCTGGTTTCGCTCCTTAAGTGTTGTTCCGCCCCAAATTCCATCTATTGGGCCATTAATTTTGGCATACTCTAAGCACTGCTCTTTTACTTTACATGCTTTACAAATTGTCTTTGCCTTAGTTTCCCGCCGCGCCCTGTTTTTTGCATTTTCAGGCTCATACGGTGGAAAAAATAAATCAGGAGAACTCTCTAAGCAAAATGCCATTTTCTCCCAAGTCATGTCGCAATTTAATGCACTCATAATCTCCCTCCAGAAATATTTAAATTTAAGTTTATGAAGGGCAACTCATTAGTATGTTTAGTGCAGAATTTTACAAATTGCAAATTAAATTTTGACAAATTTTAAAATAAATGGCGGAGATGTACGGGAATCGAACCCGCCGGGCGAGGTTCGCTCGCCCCACCCGCTTTGAAGACGGGGGTGCCCACCAGGTTCACACACACCTCCTCACTTTTATCTTATGCGCTGATAGTTTTGCGCCGTCAATGATTTTTATATTTTTGAATATAAAACTTTTAGAGTTTGAAAAAACTAGAAAGTTATAAGGTCGCGAACCCCAGTATAGGTTGAGGGGTGGCGCAACTTTGACATGGCCCGTGATTCAATTTGGCGAATACGTTCTCTTGTTAGTCCAAACTTTGCACCAACATCTTCAAGGGTGTAAACCTCACGTGTTCGTGTTAAGCCAAACCGCAATTTCAAAATCTCACGTTCACGATCTTCTAAACACTCCAGCAACCTATCAACTTCTTCTGGCAGATTTGATTCGGCAGTTTCTTCCTCTGGGGATTTGATAGTGCGGTCATAAATAATGTCAACCAATTGAGCATCGCCATCTTCTCGCAACGACTCAGAAAGTGAAAGTGGATCACTATTAAACCTTGAGGCCTCTACAACTTTTTCTTCAGTCATCTCAAGTTGTGCAGCTATTTCTTTTTTGGTTGGTGGTCGCCCCAATTCGCGTTCGAGTTGCATCCGTGCTTTTTGAATTCGACTTGCAGTGTCTCCTGCATGCACAGGCAACCTAATGAGCTTTGCAGTATTTGCGATGCCCCGTGTAATGGCTTGGCGAATCCACCAAGTGGCGTAAGTTGAAAACTTAAAGCCTTTTCTTTCATCAAATTTTTCAACAGCATGCATCAATCCTAAATTTCCTTCTTGAACTAAATCCAAGAGTGGAAGCCCAGAGGCTTGATATTTTTTAGCAATAGAAACAACCAGCCGTAGATTCGATTTAATAAATTGTGTGCCTGCTCGCTTGCCCTCAGAAATTTGCCCCTCTAATGCTTGTCGCTGAATAGTGGTGAGCTTACCAGCCTTTGCAGCTATCTTTGCTCCTTCTATCAACTCAGCGTGAGTTAGTTTAGTTTTTTTGTCACCCTTTGAAGTTCCGTTTTTTGCTGCCCCATTTTTTGAAGCAGTTGTCTTTGTGGTTTTTGTAGGTGAAGATTTCTTGTTTTTTTCTGCTTTGAAGGCAGCTTCATCGCAAAGCTCAATAGCCGATAAAGCCTCTAGCCCCAAACGAATTTGTCTTGCTAAACGAACTTCACCTTCTTTAGTGAGCAATTCAAATTGTCCGATATCGGCTAGATAGCGGCGAATAAGATCTTCTTCTTCACCTTGACTGGCTCTATCAATTACCGCCATTTTAACAAATTATATATTCCTTTGGGTTTACCATTTCTTAGTTTCTTACTTTTTGATTTGTTGAAAATCCACTCTTCCGAAACTTATATATAAAACTCTACAGGATATTTTAACAAAAAATGTCTGCTTTGTTTTTGATTTTCTTTGAAAAGCGCTTCTTTTGTTCTTTTTGTTCTTTAATGTATTTTTGTTGTTTAGTGTATTTGCTTGTTTTTGTGCTTGGGATTTTTGTTAGATGTATTTTTTGTTAAATATATTTTTTTATTAAATAATACTTGCCAAAGATTATATATAAAAATTTTTCCTCTGTTATTAGTATGGTCGGGTTTTTAAAAATATGTAAAAAATATTTATGGGTGGGAAAATTTTGATGTTAGACATCAATAGTTAATAATGATGTTTTCAGATGAGGAATTGTAGACAAATAGAGTATCGCCATACTCTCTTGCAAACGGAACGCCCTGTGCCACACACTGATCAATGATAAAAGTTGAAACTTCTGCCAAGCGATAAACATTTGCTTCTCTTGAGCGGTAGTCG
>JAHRAM010000035.1 GCA_020027305.1 Acidimicrobiia bacterium
ATCAACGATTTCATCTGACACAAACTGAGTGTGTTCATTGTCGGCTCTTCCATGTTCGGAATAATCATAGCCTTTACGTTCTTTTATGTAATCGGTCAGGGCTTGTGGAATGTCAGCAGCACCATCTTCACCATAGCGCTCAACTAAATCTGCCACATGGTTGCCGACCATGCCACCAAACCAGCGAACTTGGTCTCGCTGGTGTGAAATGTCGTCGCCTACATAAGCTGGAGCCACCACACAAATCGTCAAGTCATCAGGATTTCGCCCAACACCTTCAGCAGCTGCCCGAACTTCTTGAATAGTCCATTTAGCGATGTCTGGGTCTGCCAACTGAAGCACAAAACCATCAGAGCTTTCGCCACATAACTTTAGAGCTTTTGGCCCGTAGCCTGCCATCCAGATGTCGAGTTGGCCGCCCTGACGCCATGGAAATTTTTGGGTGGTTCCGCGATATTGCGTTTCTCTTCCCTCTGCCAAATCTTTGATGACACGCATCGACTCTTTCAAGGTCGCCAGCTTAGTGGGGGTTCTCCCGATAACACGGAGCGCCGAGTCGCCTCTGCCGATAGCACACACCGTGCGTTCCCCAAACATATCATTTAGAGTGGCAAAATGAGAAGCCAGCACCGTCCAATCACGGGTGCCTGGGTTCGTCACCATCGGGCCAACCTTCATTTCTTTTGTGGCAGACAGCATTTGTGAATATATAACAAAAGGCTCTTGCCACAAAACATGGGAATCAAATGTATAGGCATGGTTGAAGCCCAACTCTTCGGCCTCTTTTGTCATCTCCACCAAATCCCAAGCTGGTGGGTCGGTTTGAAAAACTACCCCAAAATCCATTTCACTTTTCCTCTTTACTCATTAGTTATTGCGATAAATAAAAAACTTACCCCAAATCTAATGAAATATGAAATTCAGGGGAAGTATAGAGTTTGATTTTGCCTAACGTTATATTTAGGGGAAAGCTCTACCTATTTATATTTATGGATAAGGGGTGAATTTGGCACAGAGGTCAGCAACGCCAGCACGAACTTTTTTCAGCACAGCTTCGTCATTTCTTCCTTTAAGGGCTTCTGCCATCAAATCAGCGATTGTCGACATTTCACCTTCGCGCATTCCAGCAGTGGTGACAGCTGGCGTTCCCAATCTAAGACCGCTTGCAACAAACGGCGACCGAGGGTCATCTGGCACCGTGTTCTTGTTGGTTGTAATGCCTGCTTTATCAAGCACAATCTGAGCATCCTTGCCAGAAAGCTCTTCATCAAAAGTTCGCAAATCAACTAACAGCAGGTGTGTGTCGGTTCCACCTGACACCAATCTAAAATTATGAGTGCCAAGGGCATCTGCAAATGCTTGGGCGTTTTTCACGATTTGAGCAGCATAGTTTTTGAACTCAGGTGTGTCAGCTTCAAAAAACGACACAGCTTTGGCAGAAATAATGTGTTCTAATGGGCCGCCCTGCAGGCCTGGGAAAACTGCCTTATCAATAGCATCTGCTAGTTCTGCCTTGCAAAGAATTGTTCCACCTCTTGGGCCACGCATAGTTTTATGATTGGTGAATGTGACAATATCAGCATATTCCACTGGATTAGGATAGACACCGCCAGCGATGAGCCCAGCAACGTGGGCAGCATCAAACATAAAAAGCGCTCCCACTTCGTCAGCGATTTTGCGAATTAAATCAGGCTGGATAATTCTAGGGTAAGCTGTTGAACCAGCAACAATGAGCTTAGGTTGTTTTTCTCGCGCTAACTCGGCGATGTTGTCATAATCAATACGTTCATCAGATTCGGTAACACCATAGCCCGCAAAGTTATATATGATGCCACTGAAATTGACAGGCGAGCCGTGTGTGAGGTGCCCGCCATGGTCAAGGCTCATTCCCAAAACTGTATCGCCAGGTTGAAGCACTGCCAGATATGCTGCCATATTTGCATTGGCGCCAGAATGTGGCTGAACATTTGCATGCTCTGCACCAAAAAGTTTTTTCACTCGCCAAATAGCAAGAGATTCCGATTCATCAATATGGATATTTCCGCCATAATAACGTTTTGAAGGGTAGCCCTCAGAATATTTATTTGTCAGAACAGAACCAGCAGCTGCCAAAACTTCTTCAGAGGCGAAATTCTCAGACGCTATCAGCTGGAGGGTTGTGTTCTGGCGGGTCTTTTCTCGCTGAATTATCTCAAACAATTCGGTGTCTCTATGTTTCATAATCATCTCTTAAAACTTTAATAAATATTCAGTAGGGTTGAGCGCTATTTTGTTATTTTCTTTTTCTGCTTGCTTTGTTGTTTTGCTTCTGTGTTTCGTTTTTAGAGCAAAATATGACTTTCTAGCTTGCTAACCTAGCTTTTCAATTCGAGGTATGTGCCTGCCGCCCTCAAAATCAGTTTCTAAAAATATCTTCAGGCATTCTTTAGCAAGAGATGGGCTAATGAGGCGCCCGCCAAAGCAAATCACATTTGCATCGTTATGTTCACGAGCGAGCTTAGCGGTTTCTTTATCATAGACTACGGCTGCCCTAACCCCTTTCACACGATTAGCAGCTATAGATATTCCAAGCCCACTGCCACAAACGCACAATCCAAAATTTGGCCCGTCATTTGAGTCATTTGATTCGACATCTGCCACTGCCTCTGCCACCGCCCGCCCAAAATCTGGATAGTCGACAGAATCCTCAGTGTGAGTTCCTAAATCCTCAACCGTATGCCCTTCAGCTTCAAGGAATTGAACTAACTCCAGCTTGAGTGATAACCCAGCATGGTCGCTTCCTACAAAAATTTTTTTCACTATGTCCTTATTCCTAAATTCCTAACCTTGTTCTTTATCTTTCTTTATAAATTTATTATTTATGCTCACGGTGAACTTCTAAAACATATAAGACATTACCAAGGCGATAAACATAAATTCGCATTGGATTTTTACCTTCACCTATTTTAAACAAATCTCCTTCTTCTGTAAGTTTGCCCTTTTGCAAATACATATCCTTTGAATGTTGAAGTTCTTTGAAATCTGCTCGCCGTTTATACTCATGTAAGCTATCCCAATCGCTCTTAGTTAACTTGATTAAATGCCGAATAAAACGTTTTACTTCGGCAAATTGGAAATTTTTCAAAAAATCTTCATCAACATATTTTAGGGATATAGCTAAATCGATTTCACCTTCTTCTTCCCTCTTGGGAAGTTTCTTTGAAACTTGCGAATAGTGCGAGTATCGATTTTGCTTGTGTTTATTTGCTTGCTTGCGTTTTTTCCTTTTGTCACCCTTTACCACTTAAATCCTGCTTTCTCCCTCCCCCATTATTCTCAGCAAGCCTAGAACGATAGTAATCACGCATATCTTTGCACTTCACTTCTCCCTCCCAATAATCATGTGGACTTCTTATTCCCTTTCGAGCATTAATCCATGGGTCTTCATTGTGAGTCATAGCCTCAAGACTTTTTGGATCAACATCTCCATATTCCTTTAGCACCTCACGAACGAGATTTTCTGAATCATCATCCAACTCAATAGGAGTTATTGCTTCTTTTGGTTCAATTGGGTTCCATGCAAACTCTTTGAACTTACGATATATTTCTGGAACAACAGGCCCATGAAGCCATGCTTGTATCTCATCCTTAAACAACGGCTTATTATTGAACGCCAAGTACCATGCTTGGCAATAATAAAGTAGCTTCTGAAGCTTTAAATTCGTAATCTTTTCTTTTCCCTTGTAATTAACAAGTATCCAATCAGATATTTGGTCTGCTGTGTATTTTGCATCTAGCTTTTTCTTTGTTTTCATTGTTCACTGTTTATTGTATTATTTTCTATTCACTATTAATTTATATTTTTGTAATTTATATTTTTATAATTTATATTTTATCTTTCCTATCTATAAGTATGAATGATAGGTATGACAATTTTTTAACATTAAAGGGTTTTTAAATTAAGAGGCTCTATCAAGCCCCGCCTCGAAAAAATTCTACTTAAACAAGAAAACACTACCTAGCCAATGGGTTTCCCTTAAACGGGGCACGCCACTTACAATGATAATAATCATAAGGGCCTTCTTTGTGGCCGACAAAGCCCAAAGCAGAAGAGGCTTTTATTTCTGCCTCATTATTTGACATCTTAGAAATTGTTTCAAAAGTTGTAGAGCTTCCAGCAGAAGAAGTGCCAATGGCTTGGTTCAATAAATCGCATGCGGTATTGTCAACCATATATGTTTGTGCGCTTGTGCGGGTGGCAGCAACAGGAATGACCCCAGCCTCTTGCCCCCTATACGGATTTGCCTCACAATAATAAAAGCCGTTAGTTCTATCAGTTTTCAAATGGAAATAAGTCGGTGGTTTATAGCGGGCATCCCCATATTTGATTAGTGATGGATGTTTTGACCCGCCCCTCTCAGTCAATAGCCCTGCTCGCCAATGTCCATAATTGTCATCTGCTGGAACTGAGTTTGTAGAATACGCCACATCAGCAACGTTAAAATCTTTCACCTCAATCGGTTTATGATAGCTAAAGCGAGTTGGAAAATACGTACTGAGCGATTGGCACGCCCTAAAAAATGCCTGCACCTCTTCAGATGCACCATCGGGAACTCTAAATGCACACTGCTGTTCAGCATATGGAGCATAGTGAGTTAAGTTTGAACTGGTGCCACCTCGGGAAGCACTAAATCCTCCGCCAGAAAAATAACCGACCCGCCAACTAGAAGGATCTGCAGGATTGTTTAGCGCACGAAAATCTTGCAAAATTCGTTGGGTGCGTTGATTGAAATTCCTAGTGTCAGGAAATCGCAAAACAGCTGACCGAGAACTTACCCCACCAACTGAAGCAAGATTTTGATTTTGAATGTAGTTCAACATCTCTGATATCCCATAGCGAGTCCAAGTAAGCCCTCCTTCTTCGTCAGGCTCACTGGGAACACCACCAAAACTATTCAAGAGATAAAACTGCGGGCTAGTTGCGTCAATCTTGTTCATCCTTGTATCAGACCTAACCCACATATCGTGATACCAAATAAACGGATTGCTTAAATCAACGTGATTTCTTGGATTAATGTTAAAGCTCACATCGTTGATATGGGGGTGATAATTGAAAAACTCTGTATTCACTGGCGCAACCAAACCTGGTAGTGAAGAGGAATAACGAACTCGACTTAGGTCAACAGAAATCCTACCAGTTGCTAATCTTTCAAGCGTTTGATAATCAAACAACTCTGTATCGCCCCCCGTGTACCCAATATCTTCACACTCTTTAACATAAGTATTGATTGAATGATTTATATCTTGATTTTGAAAATTGAAACTAGAGTCAGAACTTTCTGAGGGGCGGATGAAAGGTGTGTCAGTTCCAGAAAGCCCACATTCTCTATATAAATTTGTGCCAACTTTTCTTCCTGCACATGTAGTTGTGCCAGAACCACAATAACTTCCAGAGGGATAGGTGCTGTCAGAAGAAAGCGCGTCTAAATAATATCTTGGCTCCCAGAAATTTTGAGCAGAGGCGCTATCACAGACTACCGACCTATCTTGATCGTTGTAGCCAACCGTGTATTCCTGCCGACTGGCAGAAGATTTCTCAATGTGAATAGGGCGATAGAACTGCTTATAATCATCACAATTGTTAATTGGATTAGGCGACCTGCGATTATAAAGAAAATCAATCGTGCTAGCTTCCATCGGGTCTTCTTTTGAAAACTTTGTGGGGTATCCATTCTGCCCAAAAGTTCGCGACCACGAAACATTTCCAGTCGGGAACTGAGAAGGCAGCCAAAGCTCATTATATCTAGCACCAGTAGTTAAGTAAGACTCTACGGCTGGCTTGATTATTCGGCTGTAGTAATATGGGAGTTGTTTGTTGATGTTTGGAGCAACATTGAAATTGTAGTCATAGATAAAACCATTGTTGTCTGGATTAGGATTTATGGCAATAGGAGGCAACACAAAGGGGTCTGGAACCCAATTAGTTACTGTAGGCGAGCTAGGTCTATCGGTAAGAGTGGTGGAATTCCTATAAGCGCTCCTCGCTCTAAATGCTAAGTCGAGTCTGGATATTGACCACAACTGTTCTTGGCTAGTGTGATATGGTGTGGCACGCGTAACCGCACAAGTTGGAGGATACGGGCGAGGATTGTATGTTCGCCGACCGACAACCTCACACTCTCCAACATTATCACTTGGCAGATAGCCAAAACTTAAACACTCTCTTATGCTGTTAGCATATCTGTTTTTAAAAGAACAACGATAAGTGTCGGTGCTGGAAGAATAGTATGCATACACATTAGAACCATCATCTAACGTTGTGCTTCCGTTGCTTTCATAGCGCGTGGAATTTGTGTTATCCCAGCCAAGGCAAACTCTCTCCCACCGAGAAGAAACTGTTCCAAGCGGCTCGACACATTTTGCCTCGCCTGTTTCACGGCTAATCAAAAATCTTTCTGGGCACTCTGGGTTCGGAGTTGCCACTTGATAAGCACAAGATGACGATTCTCGCTTGAGCTTCAAACCTAGGCTGGCACAATAGCTTGCGCTGGCAGAGCTTGTCATATATACACACTCTGGCAGGCCGCCAGATGTTCCTCTTGGTTCAGGTGAAAGTGTTGTTGCTCGCCCAGTTGTTCGCCAAGTTAGACAAGCTCCCCTAGCAGGTGCTGGTAGCGGAACGTATGAAACTCTTGTTGCGGTGCTATCAACAGTTAGCTTTCCTACTTCCTTGCTGGTCTCTGTAATCTCACACCATTTTTCTGTGCCTATCACTGAAATGCCGCTAAAGGCTCTTTGCCTATCTGGGTCATACAGCCCAAGCCCAACAAACGTACAAGTTCGATTGGTTTGTTCGGGGCGAACAACGCACCTGTTGAAGTTCGTCTTTTCATAAGTGTCGTTTGATATGTGAGATATTGGAACGAACGGAATAAAGCCTCCAGCTAATGCACAATATGAAAGCAGTTGCCAACTAGCTCGACGGGCAGCTCCTACAATTGCGGTTTCGGTTCTTTCCGAATGAGTGTCAGCCGATGATGCAAAATGAAGCTCACAAGTAGTTAATTCTCTTTCGCTAACAGGCGACAACCCCGACCTGAGACAATCAGAATATCGCAAGGGCGATAACTCAGTGAATACAAGCGGGCGCAACCCTCCATATCTTCCAATGGGTGCACTGATATATGTAACAAGATGAGAAACATCACTGATTTGAGCGCTGTAGTCATCAGTTCCCTTATAGCTACACCTACCAGTTCCCCTATTAGAAATAGTGGGAGAAAGAATCACGGTGTGCCCATCTGCTTCTATCCAATTTGAATTGAAAGGTATGAGTGTTGGATTTCCACCTTCAGGTCTTACTGCCCTTGGAGTTCTTCCTTCATATAATCCATTTGGAGGGTACAAAGTTCGTGTTGGGTCAACGTCTCTTCCATCTGATATTGTGGAATGCCAATGACGTGTTTCAAGGTCAGGGCAAATGTTTGTCGCCAGATAACGCACATCTGAAATTTCGTCGCCCGTTATAACCTCGCCCTCTTCATCACTTTCAAGCAATCCCTGTTCCCTCTCTGATGCTGGAACAGTAGTTGTGGTGGTCGTTACAGAATCAGGCTCACTATCCCCTTCCACTGTTGTTGTGGGAGCAACCCCGTCTTGCCCACCAGAGCCATCTCGCACTGCATTATATATAAGCAAAGAAGCAATGATGGCGACTATAATAATCACAGCTATCACAATCGCCATTCGCTTTGAACGTTTTCGTATTGGGATGGATTGCTCAGTCATTGTTGTGCGAAATTATCTCCCATTAGTGATTATATTGTAGGCACACCCTAGAACTTGCCCTGCTTAAGCAATTATACCAATTACCTAATGCTATACAGCTAACACCAAATTCTCTATCTAGGCGGGTGAGGCGTTCTAGGTGGCCTTGGGTTTCTGGGTGATCTAGGGTCTCTGGGTGGACGAGGTGTTCTAGATGGTCTTGGATCTCTAGGTGGGCGAGGTGTTCTTGGCGAGCGAGATGGTCTAGGCGATCTAGGGGATTTGGATGCTAACAAAGACATAACTGTAATTCTACCTTCAATTAATAAGCAGTTATTAGCTATGGAGTGGCAATTTTATTGCCTTGGAATGGCGCCCGCCACTTACAAGGATAATAATCTCTTGGGCCTTCTTTATGACCGATGAATCCTATAGCAGAAACTTTGGCATCACTATCAACTGCTGATTTTGTGCCCTCTGAAATATCTTCAAAAGTAATGGATGAATCAGCAACTGCTAGCCCTAGGGCTGTGTTTAATGTAGCACATTGTGCATTTGTAACACGGTCACCAGTGCCATTGCCAGCAACCTTAGTTACACCAGTGTAATCACCAGCTGTAGTTGCCTTTGTTGGGTTTGCTTCACAATAATGATAGCCATTGGTTTTATTAGTCTTTATATGGAAATATGTTGGCGGGTCGTAATCGGCGCTACCATATTTAACTAAAGCTGGGTGTTTCATTCCATTGTCTTCAGTCAAAAGATCTGAACGCCAATGTCCATATTCACCCCCAGGAAGTGAACTAGCAGCAGCATTATAGCTGACACTGGCAACAGTGAAATCCTTCACCTCAATAGGTTTATGATAGCTAAACCTAACTGGGAAATATGTGCTTAGAGCTTGACAAGCTAAGAACCAACCGGAATTAACATCACTTACCGATACTGGCACCTTGAACTCACACTTTTGTTCTGAAGTTGCTGCATATAGTGGCCAATGAGATTCTTGATTGTCGCCATGAACAGAACTATAGTTGAAATTGACTTCATTTACTTTGGCATTGTTTACTGTAGGAACAGTAACATTGTTGTTTAAAGACGTCCGCAAATAAGGAGTTGTTCCACTACCCTGAGAATGTATATAATCCCAAATTTGACTAATACCATGAACTCCATACCTAAACCATCCTGAATTGGTGTTTGGAGTGTCTGAACGTACCCATGTCCCACTCATTAGATTTTGTTGACTTGAACTAGATGTAATACCTCTAAATCCTAACGTATTAATCGCATTCGTAGGAAGAGATAAATTGCCGATTGTAATTGAATCATTTGCACCAGTCCCAACCCCTTTGAAATGAAATAAGTCAAGCGTAGCTTGACTATTATATCCAACATCTTCACAAGTATTTATGTACGAATTGCTAACGTGATTTACATCGCTCGAGAGCGTGTCAGGAATGGTGTCTCCTGGCCTAGAAAATGGAGCGTCAGAGCCAATAAGTGAACATTCCCTATATACAGTTCCAATAACTGAGCAGTGGCTAGATACCAAGTCTGAGGCACTTACTCTAGCAGGCTTATTTTTACAAGTATGAGTTGAAGCTAATGTGCCACTAGTCTTTACATCTAAATAATATCTTGGCTCCCAAAATACTCTGGTACCATTTGTTGTAATATTTAAATCAGTGCTGCCGCTTTTACATGCTTCGGTACGTCTAACTGAATTAAAACCTACAACCCATTCTTCAGAATTGTCAGGTCGTCCATGACCTGTAGTAGGACGCTGTTCAAAGCTTAGGGAGTGAAAAAATTGAGAATAGTCATCGCAATCAAAACCAGAAAGTCTACCTTTACTTGGAACAAGGAAGTTTGGAAGAAAGCTTTGACTGGTATATATTGAGCTTAAAAAATTAAAATTCGAGTTTAAAAAATAATCTTCAGTTCCCGCGCTTCCTGGAACAGTAACTATAACACCGTTATTCCCATAATAGTTTGAAAGAATAACATTTCCCGTAGGATAATCTGTCGGCAACCAAAGCTCATTGTATTGATAATTTGAGGCAAGGCTATTAATAGCAGGTTGATGTATATGTTTATACCACGTAGCAAGCTTTGGATTTATATTAAGGTAAAACAAACCCATATTTGTGCCATTCCGCCCAAGCAACAAAGGTAGTTTATCTAGCTGTGACTGTGGGTTGAATGGAATTTCGTCTTCAAGTACCAATCCGCTTGGAGTGAAACTTCTAAAATCAAGTAGAGTGCTTGAAAGCTCCCGTTGACTAGTATGATACGGAAGCGCCCTAACCTCTGGACATTTCGGGCGATATGGGCGGGGGTTGTAAAGACGTGAAACAACCAGCTCACATTCTTCAGCTTTAGAATTAAGGCTATATCCAAAGCTTTGGCATTCTCTAGTGCTGTTTGTATATCTGTTTTTAAAAGAACAATGATAAGTTTGATCGCTTGAGTCATAGTAGGCATAAACTGAGCTTTCTTCATCGGTTTGATCTGCTGTTCCATCATTGTCATGGTCAAATGCAGTATTAGTTTGTGTAGATGCCCACCCACCACAAACATTATAGAATATAGCTGGAACCTCTCCAAGTGCTTGCTCACAAGCTCTAGTCACAGCTCCTGTTGTGGTGTTATAGTCAACTCTAAATGTATTTGGGCAATCTGTAGTAGCTATTGATTTTATGTAGGAACATGATACTCCATCAGCTTCTAATTTGAGTCCAAAAGCCCGACAATATCCTGCGTTGGCAGAAGCAGTGTTGTATACACACTTGTCTGTGCTGTGGGTTCCAGTAAGCACTCCATTCCTTCCCCATTTAGGGCAGTCTTGAGGATCTGGGAGTGCTTGGTAAGCATCTCCTGTGTCACTTGCATCTGTCTTTAGAAACACTTTTCCAGTTGCAGGACGGACGCTTTCTGTTATAGTGCAATTGCCTCCGCTTTCATTAGGGGTTGCTATAGAAGCAACGTTAAAACCTTTTATAGGAGTACCTGGCACTGATGCACCAACTGCAAGTCCTAAATCAAAGGCGCGGCAGGATGAAGTTTTTATAATACATTCGTTGTAATCTACGCTAGATGTACCTGACCTTGAACCAGTGTAATAATATCTTTTTGTACTAGTTGCCACAACTTGTGGTAGGTATCCACCCTTTACGGCACAAAATGAAATCAATTGCCAACTTGCTCGCCTGCCTTTCCCCACTACATCTGATGATTGATAAAAGGAAGACACATATAAACTCCCTGAAAATTTTAGCTCGCAAGTATTTTTTGCACTAAGCACTCTAGACATACTTGGTCTTCTACAAAATTGCAAACCACTCTCCTCTTCAAGTTGCGACTCTCCAAATTGTCGATGCCTTGGTAAACGGCTTCGCCTAGCTACCTGTACATTATACACTCCAGCATCTGTACTTTGATACTGACAACTGGAGGCGGTTGTTTTTGGGCTTAAAACTACATTTTGCCCCGCACGTTCAATGGGACTGCTTGTCAAATCTCTATCTCCACTTGAAGAAAAAAAAGCATACCAATGCCTTGTTTCAAGGTTTGGACATACCTTTGTTGCCAAATATAGCGCATCTGAAGTTCCATCCATTTGTTCTGCTGCAGTTGGGGTTGAATCTTCATCATTTTCCTTGCCACCCCCCGTAACACTGCTCCGTGGGTTTCCAGAATTGCCCCCAGATAAAATTGGATCTTGATCAAAAGCGGCTCTAAGTTCATCTAATACGGCAGTGCTTTCACCTATGCCTGACCCACGATCACGAACAACATTATATATAACAACCCCAGCAGCAGCTGCCGCAAGTGCTAGAACTGCTGTGATAATTACTGTTGGCAGAGTTATGCCTCTATCGTCTAGAAACGATTTTCCTTTAGCCATTGTTACAATTTTAATGCTTTGCTTGA
>JAHRAM010000169.1 GCA_020027305.1 Acidimicrobiia bacterium
AGCATTGAAAATGTCGATATAGAGTCGCCAAAAAAGACTGCAAAAGTAGCAGTCAAAATAGTCGATATGCTTGGTGAAGAAATCTTAATTGAAGTCTAAGCCAGTAAAAAGTTCTAAGACTTACTTACAAATGTAAACCGCACTCGGTTTTTTCGCTGTCTGCCCATCTGCCTGAGCGAGGGTCTTCGCCTTCAGCGACTGGTTGGGTGCAGGGTTCACATCCGATTGATAGATAGCCTTGTTCTAAGAGTGGGTTGGTGATTATATTGTTTTGCGCGATATAGTCTTTAACCTGCTCGTGAGTCCAGTTGGCAAGAGGGTTTATTTTAATCAGCCCGCGATAATCTCTTCCCACTATTGGGGCGTTGGCGCGTATGGGTGACTCATCCCTTCTAAGCCCACTTAGCCATGCAAGTTTTCCAGTCAAAGCCCTGTCAAGCTGCCCGACTTTAAGTGCAGAGCAGCAGTTTTCTGGGTCGACCACCCAAAGCTCTTCATCGTGGGGCGGAACAGTCATTATTCGCATATTCAGCCCGTAGTGAACTCGCACTTTTTCAAGAGTCTCAAGGGTTTCTTTGAAGTGATAACCCGTGTCGATGAATACGACTTCTATGGCAGGGTCGGCTTTCACAGCCATATCAATTAGCACGGCATCTGTCATTGAGGCAGCCAGCGATAAGTTGGGGGAGAAGTTGTCGGTTGCCCATTGGATGATTTCTTCTGGCGAGCTAGATTCAAAGTCATTGCTAAACTCAGCCAGCTCAGCATCTGAAAGCTCTGAAATGTTTTGGCTTCTTATAGTAGTTGGCATGTTTTTAGGTTGTTTATTTTTACTTGTTATATTTCTTGTTTGCTGCCTTGCTCACCGCTTTGTCCATTGCTCTGTTTGTTGTTCTGCCTATTATTTTTTATACCATCGTGTTTCCTATTTTTGTTTGCTACTATGTGGCACACTCTGAGTCGCCCACGAGTGCCTCATAAGGCCCTGTTTCGTCATAGTCAACATAAAACTCAGGTGCTTCTTCTGGGCTGGGGAATTCGTCAAGGTCTTTTAGCTCTGTGGCAACTTCTTTGGCTCCACCCACTCGCCCTAGCCAAATGTGGAAAGGCTCATTCAGCTCTCGCTCATTTGAGTATCTGTGAACCACCCTTGAAACTGCTTCTGGCACATTTTTTGCTGGAAGGCGAAGGGCGCGCTTACCGAAGTGAATTTGTTCATCTCCCACAAATCCTCCCAAGAGCATTTGATAACCTGGGGCAGCCTTGTCGTGTGCTCTTCGCTCAGCCCCATAAAAGCCAATGTCAAAAGCATGATGTTGCCCACAAGAGTTTGTGCAACCAGAAATGTTTGTGCGAATTCCGCCAAGGTCTGCCAGCCCCTCGGCTTCAAGACGTTCACCAATTGCATCTGCCAAGCCTCTTGATTGAGTGACTGCTAAGTTGCAAGTGTCTGCTCCTGGGCATGCCACCACATCTCTGGCAAGTTCTGCTCCTGGCTCTGCCATTCCAAGATTTTCAAGTTGTTCAAACAATGGCTTTAGTTGATCTTCACTAAGCCCTCTAAATACTAGGTTCTGGCGATTAGTTACCCTGACCTCAGCATTGAAATCTCGCTGGATTGAAGCCAGCCCTCTAAATTGGTCTGCGGTTATGTCGCCCAGCCTTGCCCAAGCATAAGCTGACACAGTTCCATTAGCAGTTCCGCGCACAACATTTGCATCTTCCCAACGCTCGTATTGTCCGCTTCGAGTCAAGCTGACTTGAGTTCCTTGCCCCATAATGGTGGCTTCAACATCTGCGTGTTTGCCAGCAGGGGAGTCGCCATGTTCCAAAACTTCTTCAGGGATGCCACCTGGCCAACTAGATGATGCCAGCAAAAACTTTCGCTCTTTGAAAATCTTTTCCCGCAGGTCATCAATGCCGAACTCATCAACCATCCACTTCATCCTTGCGCGGATTTTGTTGTCGCGGTTTCCGTGATGGTCAAATACTCGCACGCACGCCTCAATGGTGGGGAGCAAATCTTCGCGAGTTGTGAAATCTTCGACCGCTTGAGCGGGGTGTGGGTTTGCCCCAAGACCGCCTGCCATATAAACCCTAAAGCCTGATTCTTTAGTTCCATCTTCTTTGGTGCGACTTATAGCTATAACCCCCACATCGTTAAACATGGCTTGCCCGCAATCGGTGGAACACCCAGAGAAATTAATTTTGAATTTGCGAGGCAGGCGCTGTGCGATTGGGTTTCTCAAAAAGTGTGAAAATGTAGCTTGTGCCCAAGCAGTAGTGTCAAGCACTTCGTGTGGGCAAGCCCCTGCTAAGTGGCAACTCTGCACATTTCTAACTGTGTCGCCGCAAGCCTCTCTAGTGCCAAGCCCGACAGTTGCCAGTTTCTTTAGCACCTCTGTAATGTCATCAAGCTGAACAAAGTGGAGCTGAACATTTTGACGGGTGGTGATGTGCCCCCATCCCCTTGAATATGTTTCAGCGATATGCCCCATCATGTCAAGCTGGTCGGGGGTAAGAACTCCAGCAGGGATTTTCACGCGCACCATCTGGTTGTCGCCACCTTGCCGTTGCCCGTAGATACCGTTGTTCAACCTAAAGACACGAAAAACTTCGGGGTCAAGTTCGCCTGAGCGATACCGAGCTAGCTGGTCTTCAAATTTGTCAATATCTTTTAGCTGGCCAGGGTCGGCGACGGGCTTGCCGTCAATTGTTACTTCTGGGGTTAGGGTGGTTGTCATTTTTATTCCTATTCCTGATATTCTATACCAATTTTATCAAGAATATAATAAATTGGAGTGCAGTAAGGAAAATAATTGAAAAAGAGCAAAAACCTTAAGCCCCAACCAGCTCTGAAACTCTGAACGCCAAATCAAGTGATTGGGTAGGGTTCAGTTGTGGGTCACACTGGGTCTTTTGGTTTTGAGTCAAATCAATGTGTTCCAAATCGTCAGGCCCGCCTAGACATTCTGTTACATTGTCTCCAGTCAGTTCAATGTGTAGCCCGCCAGGATGAGTTCCAATGCTTCTGTGAATCAAAAAGAAGTTTTCAATTTCTGTACAGATGTGTTCAAAGTCTCTGGTCTTCAAACCTGTTTCTTTAGAAACAAATGTGTTGCCATGCATCGGGTCACATACCCAAACTACATTATGCCCTGATTTTTTCACTGCTTCTACAAGTGGGGGGAGGGCGTCTTTAATTTTATCTTCGCCCATTCGTGTGATGAGGGTTAGCTTGCCAGCGATGTTTTCGGGGTTGAGAGCTTCACAAAGTTTGTTGAGTTCTTTGGGGGTCGTGGTTGCCCCGATTTTGCACCCAACTGGATTTTCAATGCCTCGCAAAAATTCAATATGTGCGCCATCTAGCTGGCGAGTTCTTTCCCCGCACCAAACCATATGAGCTGAGCAGTCATACCAATCATCGCTCAATGAATCTTTCCGAGTCATCGCTTCTTCAAATCCTAAAATGAGTGCTTCGTGGCTGCTGTAGAAATTGACGGTTTCTAGTCTAGGGTCATCTTGGGGGTTAATCCCACAAGACTTCATAAAGTCAAGTGATGCGTCAATGCCTTTTGCAATTTGTTCATAACGTTGGCCCTCTTTTGAGCTTTTGACATATTCTAAGTTCCAAGTGTGAACTCGCTCAAGGCTGGCAAACCCGCCTTTGGTGAAAGCCCTAAGCAGGTTTAATGTGTAGGCGGCGCTTTCATATGCCTTGAGAAGTCTTTTGGGGTCAGCGGTTCTAGCTTCGGCGTTGAAGTCATTACTGTTTACCATCTCGCCCCTAAAGGATGGAAGCTCCTCATCTTTGATTGTTTCAGTTG
>JAHRAM010000181.1 GCA_020027305.1 Acidimicrobiia bacterium
TCCGGGTCGCACGGCCACGCCACATCAGGCCGACCATCCAGCGGATACCCAACAGAATGAACACATGGCACAAAATCAAAGTCTCGCTCTCGCAACATTTCTAGGGCTGGCGTTCCCATTCGAGTCATAATTTTCATATTGGCGACCACATAGGCAGAGTCGGTAAGCTGAACCCCAATTGCAGAAGCAGGAGAATTAAGCGGCCCCATACAGAATGGAATAACATACATCGTTCGCCCCTTCATAGAACCTTCAAACAGTGAAAGCATTTCTGCCTTCAGCTCATCTGGGGCACGCCAGTTGTTAGTCGGGCCAGCATCAGCTTCTTTTTCACAGGCAATGAATGTGCGGTCTTCAACACGGGCTGTGTCGGCGGGGTCAGAGCGAGCCAAGAAACTATTTGCACGAGCTTTTAGTGGAGTAAAAGTGCCTGACTCAACTAACAAGTTGCACATTTTTTCATATTCGGCATCAGTGCCATCGCAAAGATAAACATCGTCTGGCGAAAGCACCTCACGCCAGTGTTCAATCCACTTAGTAAGCGGGTTTTTGGGGTCTTCCAGCTCGGGCAAGGGTGGGGATTTAATCTCTTTGATTGTCATTTTTATTAAGTGCTTTCATGTTTATTGTTTTATTCTCATACATTACTTTATTTATCAAGCATATATTCTGGAATATTCATATCAACCTCACTGCCCAGCTTGAGCTTTTCAGCATGCCCATCTCCATTCAGCTCAAACAGCACGCGTTGTCCCTGCCTAAGCATTCTAAACACAGAATCCTCAAGGGCGTTTTCTGCTAGGGCATACTCTTTGAACTCAGAACCAGAGTCGGTTTGCGTTAGCTCATCACAGACTATAACACCAAACCCAGTTGCAGGATCGTATGACTTAATAACTCCTTGCATTGCTTTAGCGCCTCATTTCCACGTTGCTTCTTTTCCACATTTCTTCTTCTAGCACTTCAAATCCTCTTTTCTTTTTGCCAACCTATCTTAATTTTTGGTTTAATGCTTTAAGATTAGGTCTATACTTGATATTCTAATTAGTTATTGAATTTAGTTTAAGTTGGCTACTAAGAACTAATCTTAGAGTAGTTGAAATGGAAAGTCTAGGAAATAAACAAATTATTGCATTACTTGCTTATTATGAGCAGTTGCTTGCCGATTATCGCCCATATATTGATTCGCTCAATGTGTTTCCTGTTCCAGATGGCGACACTGGAACAAACATGTATCTCACGATGAAGTCGGTGCTAAGTGCAATTGAAGGGCTAAATGGAATTACAAATGAGGTTGAAGAGCCTAAAAATGAAACAGGCAAAAACCAATCCAAAAATCATTTACAAGATGCTTCAGCTGAAGAAAGCGCAACAAAAAAAGACCCAACAAGAAAAGCGCAAGCACAAAAAGCGCAAGCAATTTATGAATCTGCAATCAAAGGTGCTGTTATGGGTGCCCGTGGAAACTCAGGAGTATTGCTTTCTCAAATTGTGAAAGGGTTTTTCACACATTTTTCTAGTGTGGAAGCAGAACTGAACCCTCAAGCATGGGTTGAAGGTTGTGTTGAAGCCGCAAAGTCTGCCTATGAGGCAGTTTCTGAACCAGTAGAGGGAACAATGCTGACGGTAATCGGCGACATTTCAAAAGCGGGCAAAAAAGCATTTGAAGAAGATAAAGATATTGAGCTGGCTGAGCTATGTGATGTGTTTAAATCTGCGGGCGAAAAGAGTTTGGCAAAAACACCTGAACTATTAGAAGTTCTAAAGAAGGCAGGAGTGGTAGATGCTGGCGGAGCTGGTGTGCTGTTACTTTTTGATGCCTTAACTTTTATTGTTACAGGTCGCTCTGCTGACCCTTCCCCAGAAGTCAAAGTTGAAGTGCTAGAGACTGAGATGAAAGACAAAAAAGAAACAGGTGCTGATTTAGGAACTAGATATGAGGTGATGTATCTTCTCCATACAACTGAAGACCAGATTCCAAACCTAAAGAAAAAGTGGCAACCATTGGGAGACTCCATCGTAATATCTGGAGCTGGTGAAATTTGGAGTTGCCACATCCACACAGATGAAATTGGCAAGACCATTGAAGCAGGCATTGCTTGTGGCACCCCAGAAAATATAAGGGTTACCGATTTACATGAACAAGTTGAACATAGCGATTTGCATTTACATAGCGACCCAAACACAAAAACAGGGCATACGCAAATAACGCAAAGTGAACCAGATTCCGAGTTCATTTTCTTGGGTGGCTTTGCAGACGTTTCAAGCGATAGTAAAAAATCTGCTAACACACAAATAGTTGCAGTAGGGCAAGGCAGAGGTATCGCTGAGACATTTGAGTCGATGGGAGTTAGGGCAATGGTGTTAGGTGGGCAAACTCAAAACCCTTCAGCGGAAGTTTTTCTATCTGCCATAGAGCAAATGGAAGCAGATGAAGTCATTATTTTGCCGAACAATTCAAATATCATTGCTGTGGCAAATTCAATTTCTACAACTACAAAAGGCACTCAAAAATCGCCTGCTCAAGAATCAACCACCAAAAAATCGACTGCCAAAAAATCGACAGGGCAAAAATCTGGCACTAAAAAAACAATTCAAGTAGTAGAAACCAAGACCATACCTGAGGGAGTAGCTGCTCTGCTTTCTTATGACCCAGAAACATCGGCGACTGAAAACGTTGCTGCAATGGCGCAAGCAAAAGATGGAATAGTTTCTGGGCAGGTCACTAAGGCTGTGAAAGACGCAGATGCTTTTGGTGTAAAAGCGGGAGAATTCATAGGGCTAGACGCCAAAGACATTTTAATTTCTTCAAGTGATTTGTTGAGTGGGGTGATAGACCTTTTAAAGAAGCTCATCACTCCCGCTCACGAGCTACTAACTTTAATCGCTGGTGAGGATGCCCCAAAATCTGTAAGCGATGAAATCCTTAACCTCATTGCCGGCCACTACCCAGACTTAGAAGTTGAACTTATTGATGGCGGCCAAGCACTATATCATTACTATATCGGGTTAGAGTGAGTGCCAAAATAGATATTGAATGAAAAAATATGCCACTACAAAAATATGTTAAAAAATATGTTTAACATATATGTGAAAATAACATATAAGGAAAACTTATAGATGGCACAAGAATCTTAAGTATTTCTAATATAAGAAATTGTTATATGCAGAACACACATATTAAAAACATTAAGTATTAAGCATGGTAAGCACATATATTAACTGGCATATTATAAACACACAGAAATATAGACACACATTCGAAACACGCACAAATATAGACACACAGAAATATAGACACACAGAAATATAAACACACAGAAATATAGACACACACAATTAGGCGGCACACAGATATATAAAAATATATAAAAATGCACAGATAAGGTAGCAGAACAAATGGCTGAAGAACTAACGTTTAAAGATTTTCTCAAAAAGCCAATTGGTGAGTTAAAAAGTGTGGGTCAAGGGCTTTCTGAGTCTTTCAAAAATATCGGCATCAGCAATTTGGCAGAGCTTCTTAGGTTTTACCCTTCCAGATACCTTGACAGAACAGCTGTGGCAACAATCAACACTGCCGAAGATGATGAAACAACCATTCTTGCCAAAGTTCTAAAGGTGGGAACCCCATTTAAATCCAAGCGAAAAAAAATCTGGGTTGTTAAAGTTGATATGGCAGATATAGACGGCAAGAAGTTTGATGTGATGTTTTTCAATCAGCCGTGGCGCGCAAAACAGCTAGAAGAAGAAATGGAAGTTGCAATCTATGGAAAAATAAAGATTGACAAAAAGAGCGGAAAAGCTCAAATCAGCCACCCTGTGGTTGATATGGTGGGCGATCAAACTGAACGAATTTTGCCAGTTTATTCTTTGCCTAAATTTGAAAAAATTTATCCACCCAGAATGGGAAGAGCAGTTGCTGAGACACTTAGACGTTCACAAGACAGAGGAATATATGACCCAGTCAGCAAAATAATCTTAAAAGAGTTGAACCTTTTAAGCAGGTTTGATGCCTTGAAGGGCATCCATATTCCAGAAAATTTTGAAGATGTATTTTTAGCAAAAAAACGTTTAGCCTTTGATGAGCTGCTTGCCATTCAGCTGGTGCTGCTTGAGCGAAGGGAAAAGCTCAAAAAAATAAAAGGCCTGAGGCACGATATAGATTTCAAGTTGGCAAACGAATTCATAAACAGCTTGCCCTATGAGCTGACCTCGGCACAGAAAAAAGCTATCAGTGAAATCCAAAACGATTTAAGCCAAGAAACCCCGATGCACCGATTGCTACAAGGCGATGTTGGCTCAGGAAAGACTATCGTAGCGTTAGCTGCTGTGCTTTGTGTGGTTGAGGCAGGGCATCAAGCTGCCTTTTTAGTGCCGACAGAAGTGCTGGCAGAACAACATTATAAGGTCATCAAAGATTTTCTTTCTAACCTTTCGTTTAAAGTGCCTGATAAAGATGGACTGCTGAGTGAAAGGGATTTATCTGTTGAGTTGCTCACCAATCAAGTCACTGTCAAGCGCCGCGAGGAACTTCTGCCAGAATTGAAACAAGGCAAAATAGATTTGTTGGTGGGAACGTCTGCTCTTATCTATGAAGGTGTTGATTTCAAGTCTTTAGGGCTCACGGTCATTGACGAACAGCATCGCTTTGGTGTGAACCAACGAGCCTTATTACGTGAGAAGTCGACACTCAAAAAATCTACAAGCAAGAATGGGAAGTCAGAAAAGCAAAAACCAGAGGGCAAACAATTAACAGACGAACAATTGTTAGACGAAGAGTCTAGAGCCGATGTCGTTTCTGATTCATTGGCTATGACGGCAACTCCTATCCCACGAACGGTGGCCTTAACTGTTTATGGCGATCTAGATATTTCCATTTTGGATGAAATGCCAGCTGGCAGGTTGCCCGTGAAAACTGAACTGGTCACCACAAAAAATTCACTCAGTGAAGTTTGGGAACATGTTCGTAAGCAGGTTTCAAATGGTCACCAAGCCTATGTGGTTTGCCCGCTAATTGATGGAGGGCAAAATACTGAAGAAGGCATTATGTATGAAGAGGGAATGTATGAAGAAGGATTTAATTTTGAGGGGGCAGATTTTGAAAAAACACAAAATGGCAAAAATCAAAATAGCAATATGATTGAAAAAGAAGCTAGCACCGAATATGAAATTTCACAGGGTGAAATTTCCCTTGGTTTTAATTTTGACGACATTGATGGCAGCGATGATATTGAAAATGACAACATTGAAAATGACAACATTGAAAAAGCTCAAAAAAATAAAGCAACAAAAGACACAAGTAGCAAAACATCACACTTGGGCGCCACAATTGAAGATTTTTCAGTCGTTAATGTTTATGACAAGCTTTCTAGCGATGAGCTAAAAGGGCTTAGAGTGGAAGTTTTACACGGCCGCCTGCCAGCTGATGAAAAGAATGAAACAATGAGCAGGTTTAATGCAGGAAATATAGATGTGTTGATTTGTACCACTGTTATCGAGGTTGGCATTGACGTTAAGAATGCCACGATGATGGTGATTATGGGGGCATTTAGGTTTGGCATCGCTCAACTACATCAACTCAGGGGCAGGGTAGGCCGAAGCGACATTCAATCATATTGCTATCTAGTTTCAAACTCTGAAACTGATAGGCTACTTGCAGTTGAGTCAAGCAATAATGGCTTTGAGTTGGCTGAGGCTGATTTAGCACTTAGAAGGGAAGGCACCATTCTTGGAAATCGCCAAACTGGAAGGGGCGACCTCAGGGCAGCACGTCTTTCTAATGAAGCTCATCGTGCTTTAGTTCAGCCAGCAAGAAAGTATGGTGAAGAAATTCTCAAAGCAGGTGAGCTTTCAGATAAATGGGATGAGGAAATAAAATTCCTACTAGGGATAAAAGAGCGAACAGACTATCTAACAAAATCATGAAGCCTTCAGAACTGTCACGGATGCAAGAAGTTCGCCGTATTGGAAAAGACCGAGCAGGCGAAGCATCTTCAACTTTGGCAGATGCCTTTAAGGATGACCCGTTGTTTGTTTGGTTAAGAACTGGTGCAGAAACAAAAAAGAAGTCTGACCAGCCGTGGTGGGAAACCATTATTAAAAACCTTCCACCGTTTACACAAGTTCATTCTATGGGCGACATTTCAGCTGTGAGCCTCTGGTTTACATCTGAAGAACTCAGCAAACAAATTCAGCAGCAAAATAAGATGAAAATACAACCAGCTGATGTTACACAAAATGATGAAATCGCCACTCTTTCTTATGAACACTTTGGGTTAAACGCAGAAATATTTCTTGCCCTAAAAGAAAAGACTCCGAAAGAGGCTCACTGGTATCTGGCAGCTATTGGTACTCAACAAAAATGTTTTGGGCAGGGCAAAGGCACGAAGTTGCTTCAAGCCATGACAAAACAGCTAGACGAAGAAGGTCTGCCCGCTTATCTAGAGGCTTCTACCAAAAAAAGTGCAGCGCTTTATCTTCGCCACGGCTTTGAACATATTGAAGAGGTCAGCCTAATGGGGTCACCCCCCCTATATCTAATGTGGAGAGATCCAAAGTAATGAGGAAAAAATGATTCGAATAATTGCTGGCGAGGCCAAGGGGCGGAAAATAAAAGTTCCAACCGAAGCAGACACTAGACCTACAACTGATCGAGCTAGAGAAGCAATATTTAATTCCATTTATCAACTAGATGAAGCCCCTAAAGATTGCAGGGTACTAGATTTATTTGCAGGAAGTGGCGCTCTTGGAATAGAAGCGCTTTCTAGGGGGGCTAACCATGCCACATTTGTCGACCACTCCAAAGATGCCATAAAGACTGTTCATTCCAATTTAAATGGGTTAGGGTTTCGTGAGAAAGCAGAACTTGTTCGTTTTGATGCCTTGAAATATCTAAAAACCCCTGACTTAAATATTGCTGATTCGTTTGACATTATTTTTCTAGACCCGCCATTTGCACTTCCAAACTGGCAAGAATTGCTAGAGCTAGTTGTTGGGGCAAACGTAATTGTTATTGGTGCTAGTCACGAGATAGAAGTTGATGGTTCAAAATGGGAAACCATAAAGGCAGCAAAACACGCCAGCACCTATATTAAGGTTTGTAAAAAAACCTCTTAAAAATATAAGCTAAAAATATGCGAGTTTTATATCCAGGTTCCTTTGACCCTGTCCATAATGGGCATGTGGAGATTGTTGAGTTGGCAGCCCATCTTTTTGATGAGGTTATTGTAGCTGCTCTTCACAACCCTCAAAAAGGAACACCTTTGTTTAGCTTTGAAGAGCGAGAGTCAATGTTAAATGATAGCCTGTCGTTTTTATCGAATGTCAAGGTTGTAATGTCTACGGGGCTGGTTGTAGATTTGGCAAAAAAAGAAAAGGCAGAACTGATGATCAAGGGGCTTCGCGCAGTTTCAGATTTTGAGAGTGAACTTCAGATGGCAAGAATTAACAAACAGATTAGCGGCATCGAAACAGTGTTTTTACCTTCTACTACAGAAAGCTCATTTGTTGCTTCGAAATACATTCGTGAGATAGCACAATTTGGAGGCGATGTTTCAGCAATGGTTCCAGAACCTGTAGCAAAGATGTTGAAAGAAAAATCTAAATGATGTAAATAAAAAATGAGCGATACCACAAACAACCCAGAATCAACTTCCAGCCTAAACGATTTCAATGATCAGTTTGTAGTTGAGCAGTTGATTGAGGATTTGATTTCAATGGTGGAAAGGACCAGAGGGTCTTTTCGCTCCAGCAGTGTATCAATAAATCGTGAACGAATTCTTGGTTTGTTAAATGAGGCTAAGGAGAAATTTCCCGAAGAGGTTTCATCTGCTAAATGGCTGATAGATGAGCGAAAGGCTTTTATCGATAAAGTTCAACAAGAAAAAGATGAGATTATCAGTGAGGCACAAAAGCGCTCAGCTGAGTTGGTTAACCGAGTTGAGGTTGTGAGAGAAGCACAGAAAGAGGCTGAAAGGATTATTCAGGCCGCAATAGATGAAGCAGCTAGGCGAAAGTATCAGGTGGATATATATTGCATAAAGCAACTTGAAAAGTTTGAAGGCATCTTGGCGAAGGTCTATGATGAAGTTCAGTTGGGTAGGGCAAAGCTCCAAACAGAAATTTCTGAGACACCAGATACTACCCAAAGATCACTTGATTTCAGTTCGGATGAACGCGACTTAAATAAAAACAATTCAGGCAGTGTTTCTACAAGCGAGAATTTAGATTTAGATAATGAGAACGGACAGCTTGCCAATTCCAGTGAGTCAGGAAATGTTGTAAGTTTAGATAGCGCAAGCAACAGTTCACAAAATTCGCAAAGCAATATTCCACAGGCTACTTCCAATAACTCCAATAGCTCACAAATTCCAAAGAGCTCAAATCCTGTTGATCCACTCCTCAATTAACAATTGATACACTAATTAACAATTAACACAATCGTTTTAAACAGAGGAATTTCACTTATTTTCCACTAATCTTGTTTTAATGGCAGTTCCAAAGAAAAAGACTTCAAAGTCAAAGACACGAAGCCGAAAGGCAATGAGTTGGCAGCTAAAGGCGCCAGCAAAAAGCGTATGCCCTCAGTGTGGTGTAGTCAAGCGACCCCATCGGGTATGTGGTTCGTGCGGACACTATAAAGGGCGAACTGCTGTTGAGGTTGAATAGCAATACTTAACAATTACAAATGTTGCAAATAGCTGTTGACGCTATGGGGGGCGACAATGCTCCAGAAGCGGTGCTTGAAGGTGTGCGTCTGGCAAGAGAACAAGACATTGATATTGTGCTGGTGGGAAACCCCGATGATTTGGATGCTGACACTTTAGCCACCTACAACCTAGAAGACATTGAGTTGATAGAGGCCAGCCAAGCCATTCCAATGGATGCAGAACCTGGGTCAGCAGTTCGCACGATGAAAGACTCATCTCTTAATCGAGCAGCCGAAGCAGTTAGAGATGGCAAAGCAAGCGCAATCGTGAGCGCAGGAAACACTGGAGCCACGATGGCTGCTGCCCTTCTTAAAATGGGACGCATAAAAGGAGTAGCTCGTCCAGCAATAGCCACACCTTTTTTTGTTCGTAAAAAAGATACTCCCAACATCATGTTAGATTGTGGAGCGAATGCTGAGGCACAGCCCGAATGGCTTGGACAGTTTGCAAAGATGGGCGTGGTTTACACCCGTGATGCTTATGGCGTGAAAATTCCCAAAGTTGGTTTGATGTCAATAGGTGAAGAAGCATCTAAAGGCTCATCGCTTGTTAAGAATTCATTTGAGATATTGAGCCAAAAAGATTGGCAAAAAGAGTTAGGCTGTGAATTTATTGGCAACATAGAGGGCAGAGATTTGCTTGTAGATTCAGCAGATGTTTTAGTGACTGACGGATTTACGGGAAATGTCGTCTTGAAAACAGCAGAGGGGGTAGCTACCGAGTTTTTCAAGAGCATTGTTGAAAATTTTGGTTCACCTGGAAGCAAAGCAACTGACCCTTTCTATGAGGCGATGGAACCTGTGTTTGAGGGATGGAACCCAAACAATACTGGCGGGGCAGTGCTTTTAGGGGTTAAGGGCGTTTGTGTTATCGCACATGGCTCCTCTAACCCGACCGCTATATTAAACGCCATCGTTTTGGCAAGGGATTCGGTGGCTAATGACAATGTTCAGCACCTAAAAGATGCAATTTCGTAAATAAGGCGACTCAATAAAGTGACCCTTAAATGATAGAAAATACAAAATCAGCACAAAAATCATCATTAAATAAGATATTATTAAGAGTGAGTTTTATGGAGAGAAATGAAATAATTTCACTTGTTAGCGAACACCTTTCTACCATTCTTGAGATTGATGCAAGCAAAATATCTGAAGGCGATTCATTTATAGATGACCTTGAGGCCGACTCGCTTGCCTTGATTGAGTTGGTTGAGTTGCTAGAAGAAGACCTGTCTTCTAAAGTTGAGAATTTTAGAATAGAAGATGAAGATATGGAAGGGTTAAAGACAGTTCGGGATGCTGTTGACTACATCAAAGTGCGTGTGGATGGACAAGCCTAAATAGTAGCCAATCAAAAAATAACCATAAAAGAAGAGTTTTGAGCAACCTAAATCTCAACTACAAATTTGTTGATAAAAAACTTTATAAGCTGGCGCTAACACACAAGTCTCATTCTAGTTTTGAAAACAATGAACGTTTGGAATTTTTAGGTGATGCTGTGCTTGATATGGTTGTCACTGATTTCATTTATAAAAACTACCCAGACTTGTCGGAGGGCGAGCTTGCAAAATTACGAGCTGATACGGTGTGTTCAGCATCTCTTACAAAAGTTGCAACTATGTTAGGGGTGGAATCAGAGCTTTGTCTTGGAAAGGGCGAAGATGCTAAGCCTTCTATTCTTGCTAACACGATGGAAGCTATCATTGCTGCTATTTATCTTGATGGTGGATACGAGGTTGTTAAAGGTATGATTATTGATTGGTTTAATTCACAAATTGATGAAGCAGCAAAAAATCCAGGAATGTCAGATTATAAATCTCGTCTCCAAGAACTTTCTGTAAAAGTATTAGGGGGCGCTCCGATTTATGAGGTAGCAAGCAATGGACCGGATCACAGCAAATGGTTTATGGCAACAGTAGAGATTGACAAGAAGCAATGGGGAAAGGGTGAAGGGCACACTAAAAAAGAAGCCACCCAATTGGCAGCAATGGAGGCCTTCAATGCTTTGGAGGAACACAATCGTAAAGTAGCTACAAATAAAAAATGAAAGTTAAAAAGCACACTCTTAATGATTAAAATTGAAAGATACACCAAAATACCAAACTAACCGATAAATATGCCCCCTACAAAAACACCTTCCAAAAAAACTGCCAAGAATAAAAAACCCACAGGTAAGAACGTTAAAAAACCTGTGAAAAAGGCATCACCAAAAAAAGTATTGCCTAAAAAGAAGCCAGCGCCTTCAAAAAAAGCGCTACAAAAACCATCTACAAAAAAATCACAACCCAAAGCATCCCAACCACCCCAGCCTCCTGCCCCACTAGGTGCGATATCAATTTCTGAGATTGAAATTATTAGAAGGGATACTGACAAATATGTAAGCGGGCGAAGAGTTCAAGCTATTGAAGTATCAAATACCAAAGCTCTAGTTTCCCCACTTACCCTTGCTGAGTTACGAAGCAATTTGGTAGGAGCAGACATAAATTCAGTCAGCCGCTATGGCATGACAATTATTTTGGAATTTGCAAAGGGAGCAGGCTCTTTGGGAATTGAGCTTGGCAATGGCGGGCAACTTCGCCGCCACACTGAAAAAGCACCTAAGGACAAAGCAAATGTAATGGTGCTTACTTTTACCAAAGGAGGGCAACTTAGGGTGAACAGTCATTTGGATGATACACGTATTCAGCTTTACACATCAGAAAGGCCGCTCAAGCCATCTGAGACAGGCTTGGATTTGATTGACCCCATTCCAAAAGAGTTGTTTGTGGCACATATTAGAAATCAGCCCCCAGAAAAAACCATTAAAGAAGTGCTCACTGATTCCAATTTTCTTATTGGGCTGGGCGATATTTATTCAGATGAAATCCTATATAAATGTGATCTAAAATATGACCGTCCAGTTGGCGATATTCCAGATATTAAGTTAGTGTTGATGGTGCGAAACTTACGAGAGCTTCTGTATGAAGTTATCAAGCATCGAGGAACCACCTTGCCTAGCGGATATTTCTGCGATCTTGAGGGATACTCTGGAATGTATCAAGAGCAACTTGAAGTTTATGGCAGGGATGGCGAGTTAACCTCATCTCTTCACGAGGTAGAAAAAGATAAGTTCAAAGGTCGCTACACGTATTTTTGTCGAGCGGTTCAGCACTAATCAAAAACAGCACCTAATAAAAACTGGAATTTTGGTGTTTTATTGATTAAATTAAATAGATAGATGTTTTTAAAATCCCTTGTATTGAAGGGTTTTAAATCATTTGCTGACACGACCAAGCTCGATTTTGAGCCTGGTGTGACGGTGGTGGTTGGACCTAATGGTAGCGGCAAATCTAATTTAGTCGATGCCATATCTTGGGTGCTTGGGTCACAGTCTCCCCATGCCATTCGTTCTGGCAAAATGGAAGATGTTATTTTTCAGGGAAGCAAAAAGCGGGCTGCTTTAGGCAGGGCAGAAGTTTCATTGGTTTTTGACAATGAGTCAGGCACCATTCCGATGGATTTCCCAGAAATCAAAATTTCTCGAACGCTCTTTAAGACAGGTGAAAGTGAATATGCCATAAATGGCTCAGTATGTCGCCTTATGGATGTGGCAGACCTTTTGTCTGATGGAGGAATGGGAAAGAGTCAGCACACGATTGTTTCACAAGGTGAAGTTGATACGGTTTTAAACGACCGCTCAGAAGAGCGCCGTCTTGTCATTGAAGAGGCAGCTGGGGTACTCAAGCACAAGAAGCGCCGCCAGCGAGCAGAAAAACGTTTATCAGATACTGATTCTGATTTGTCTAGGTTGGGTGATTTAGTAAGAGAGGTTAAACGTCAGCTAGACCCACTAGAGCGCCAAGCTGAGGCTGCCTCCAAGCACAGCGAAATGTTAGAACACCTAAACAATCTTAGGTTGTTTGTGGCAGGCGAAGAGTTGAAGGGACTAAAACAAGAAAAGGAATTCCTCAGTCAGAAGCACACTGATTTCAAAAAACAAGAAACAGAGCTAAAGCAAAAGCAATTGGAGTTAACTGAAACAATCAGAATACAAGAGGTGAAGTTAAACGGCTTTAGCCAAGATAACTCTGGAGAACATTTGGCAAGTTTAGAATCGCTAAAAGTAAAAACGCAAGCAGCAGTTTACAATCTTAGAAGTAGAGAAGAAAAGCTGGCAGAAGATATTGAGGTGAGCCAAAGGTTCAAGCAAGCCACTGAAGAAAATAAAGAGTTAACTATTGAGCTAAAAGATATATCTAGTCAAATTAAAAAATATAAGCAAGGCAGAGATGAGCTACAGCTAGAGTTGGGGAATCTGGAATCTGTAGAAGATGAGATAAAAGAAATTTCTGCCAAAATTGAGGTTTTTCAAAAAAACGAACAAGAAACAATCGCTCAACTTGAAAGTGATGAGGCAGAGCTGAGTGAAAAAACTAATACCCATACTCAGATGAATCATGAGTTAGACAGTTATTCCAACCAGCTAAAAGAAACAAGAGAAGTTGAAAGCCAGTTGCTTTTAAAACTTCAGATGCTTAATACGGCACAAGATTTGGTAACCCAAGTTGAAAATCCCTATGAAGCAGATATTTTGGGAAATCTTATTTCTACAGAACCAGGATATGAACAAGCTGTGGCAACAGCCCTTGGAGATTTTGTAAAAGCAATTCTGCCAAAGGATAGCTTAAAAAATAGCTCAAAAAATAATGGTGCTATTTCAGATATACAACAAAATGACAAACAAAATACAACCCAAAAAATCCTTGAAGCCCTAAAAGAAAAAAACCTGTCAGGATTAGTTTTAAGTGATACTGCCTTGAATGACACTTATTTAGATGCTCACTCAAATGACAATGACTTGCGCGATGGCAGCTCAGAAGGCAGCGCTTTAGATCAAGCCCTTCCATACCTCCATCCGTTTGTAAGTGTCAATGACAATTCAGAAACTAAGCCAATCCTTGAGAGGTTATTTCATAAAATATTGAAAGGTGTTTTAGTAGCAGATGATTGGCGAAAAGCACTTGAGCTTCATCTACAAACTGGAAACACAGTGGTTAGCAAAGATGGCGACAAATTTTCAAAGGCAGGTTTTCAAATTGGAAATCCTAATGCTAATGTGGATACCGCTCTCACGAGTGCTGCTAGAAAATCAAACCTTGCTGAAGCTAAGGCAAATCTTTCAGAAGTGCAAGGGTTGCTTTTAACAATGAAAGCCAAATTCAAGTCGCTTGAAGAAAGTGAACGCGCTGCCCTTATCTCAAAAAAGACACTTCAATCACAAATTGAGCAAGGCACTAAACAATTAGAAGAGGCAAGAGATGAGCTTATAAGGGCAACCCAAACTTTTGAAGAGCTAGAAAGAAAGCATCGTGCCCACAGCGGTGGAAAGATGGAAGAGCTTCAGTCATTAAAAGATTCTGCTGATACCGCTCAACAGCGCCAAAAAGAAATTGAAATAGCTCTTTCGGCCAACAATCAAAAGTTAGAATCGCTACGCGAACAAATTGAACACAACCCTGAACAAAATTTGAACTTCAATAGAGGTGATATTATTTTGCAATTGGGCAAACTATTTGAAAATGTTCAGAGCCAGATTGATGTTGAGCTAAATACCCTGAGAGAAAAAAGAAGGTCAGAGTCACAACAGTCAACACAAATAGCTGAGGAGCTCAAAAAGAGTCGAAGTGAAAAAGATACAGCTGATGAAGAGTTGGCAAAAATGCGCAAATCGGCGACTCAGACTGAAATCAGCTTTGCAGAAATAACAGCACACTTTGAAAACGCAGTGCAGAATTTGGAAAAAGATTTAGAAAGCTCGCTCAATCAAGCGCTTGAGGCTGAGTGCCCAGAGCTACCAGAGGGAAAAACCGCAAAAGATCGTATTGACGAAATTGAACATGAGCTTCGTTTGATTGGTCCTGTTAATCATCTAGCGTTGAAAGAATATGAAAATATTAAAGCTCGCCACAAATTCTTAACCGAACAAATTCAAGACATCAAAGACGCTAGAAAAGAACTTAGAAACCTCATCCGAAAGATTGACCTGGAAATAGCTAATGCTTTTGAGGTGGCGTTTAGCGACATCGCTGCTAGCTTTGAGCAGCTATTTCAAATCGCATTTCCAGGTGGGGAAGGAAAGCTATCTTTAAGCAATCCAGAAAATCCCTTAGAAACTGGAGTTGACATAACAGCACGTCCAGGTGAAAAGTCAATTAAGCGATTGTCACTTCTATCGGGTGGAGAACGTTCTCTAGTTGCTCTTACATTTTTGTTTTCAGTAATCAAGTGCCGTCCAGCCCCGTTTTGTATTCTTGATGAGGTAGATGCTGCCCTTGACGACATCAACCTTTGTCGCTTTTTAGACTTGGTTGCCGAGTTGACAAACGACACACAACTTTTAATTATTAGTCATCAGAAGCGAACGATGGAGGCTGGGGATTACCTTTATGGAATTTCAATGCCTACAGAAGGAATTACAAAAGTGATTTCAGAAAAGAAATCCTCAAATCAAACATCAAATCAAGAAACAAACCAGCTAGAAAATAAATCTGCAAACCAATCAAACCAGACAAGCCAAATAAATCACTTAACAGGCCAAAAAGTTCCTGTGTAAAATTTTTTACCTAAACCATAACTCCTTTGCCCATAATATTGTTAAAAACTACTCATAATATTCTTAAAAACATATAAGGGTATTTTTCCAGTAAAATTTTATTATGCGAATACTTGTTGTCGATGACGAAGAAGACATTGCAGATGGCATTGCAAAAGGCCTTAAGCAACATAGCTTTGCTGTAGACACTGCCTATAACGGTGAAGAGGCACTAAAGAAAGCAACTGCTTCTGATTATGACCTGATATGCCTTGACATCACCATGCCTGGAATCTCTGGGTTAGAGGTTTGCAAGCAACTTAGAGAGGATTTAAAAGGGGAGTGCCCACGAATTTTAATGCTTACTGCCCTGAGTGGTATTGACGACAGAGTGTTGGGGCTAGATGAAGGGGCAGACGATTATTTGGTGAAGCCGTTTGATTTTTCAGAATTGGTGGCAAGAGTGAGGGCATTGCTTAGGCGAGACACTGAAGTTACTAGTAATCTCATTAAGCTAGGCAACTTAGAGCTCAACCTTAAACGGTTTTCTGCCGAATATGAAGATAAAAAAGGGGAAAAGCATCTAATCAAGCTCACCCAGAAAGAATTTTCCTTGCTTCACTTTTTTATGACCCGGCCAGGTGAAGTATTTTCCCAAGAACGTTTACTTGAACATAATTGGGATGAAAACATCGACAAGATTACACACACTGTTAGGGTGACAATCGCTCAACTTAGAAAAAAACTTGCTACAACTGGCGATCAACTTAAGATTGAAACAGTTGTGGGTGCAGGTTACCGATTAGAAGTGACCTAGCGCTTGATTCAATTAGTTACGTTGCTACTAAAATAGTGCGACCTGATAAGGCTAATCTTAAAATTCAATTAATTAAGACCAATAAGAAACGACAGATGGTGAAATGAAAGGTAGTTATCGGCGGGCAAATATGCTTTTGGCAAAATAAAATGTTAATAGATGGTGAAAAAGCAAACTTAACAATGGCAAAAAAAACAAAAGAAAAGGAAGCAAAAAATCAAATTCAGCGGCGCTCGCTAAATGATTTTATTCAATCACTCCAATTTCGTATAGCTGGTGTTTATTCGCTCATATTGTTTGGGTTGTCATTTGGCACGGTTGCTGTTATTTATTTTTTAGTTCGAGCCAGCATTCACAGTGATGATATTGTTCGTCCAAGTTTTTCTTTTCCAGGTACAAACGCAGAAAACGATCTCTACAATGCAAACCTTGAACAAATTGAAGATCTGGCTAACCGCCAGTCATTAGATTCTCTTGCTAACTATTCAGTCTATGCTTTAATAGCATTGTTTGCGATGAGCTTAGTTGTGGGATGGTTTGTGGCAGGAAGCACCCTTAAACCCATTCGCCAAATTACTTTGGTTATGCGAGACATTTATTCAAGTAATGATTTGTCACTTCGAATAAGCCGCACAGGAGCAGAGACTGAACTAAAGAAACTTTCTGACACTTTTGATGACATGATGGAAAGCCTCGAGCAGTCGTTTAAAGAAAATATTTTGACGCTTGAAGCTACGGTGAATTTTGTGAAGGAGTCATCACATGAGATTAGAAATCCTCTACAGGTAATTCGGACAAACCTCCAAATCACTCAAAGCAATGAGAGCGCCACACTAGAAGAATATAAAGAGACCATTGATATTGTGACAAAGGCTATCGATCGAATGTCTAATGTAGTAGACAACTTGACACAATCAGATTATTATCGCTTCACTCAAAAGGAACATTCTAGAGTGGAGCTTTCACTTTTGGTGAAAGAGCTAGGTGACGAGTTTACACGTCCAGCTTCAGCAAAGGGAATTAAACTTAAAACCGATGCTGAAGAAGTTGAGATTTTAGGGGATAGAGTTCACATTAAACAGACTGTTGCCAACTTGCTCCAAAATTCACTTGAGGCTTTTGAGAGAAGTCGCAATACAGATGAACGTAGCGGTAAAGATAAAGATTTTGTTCCTGCCATATTTTTGAGTTCAACCCAGCAAAATGGGTATGCCATAATCACAGTAAGAGATAATGGGCCTGGTATCCCCGAGCAGTATAAAGATTCAATATTTGCGAGGTATAACAGGGGGACAGAAAGAGAAGAGGAGGGAAGAGGGCTTGGGCTTACAGTTGTTCGCCAAGTGGTGGAATCACACAGTGGAAGGATTAAGTTAGAATCTTCGCCTTGGGAAAGCACGATTTTTACAATTAGCATTCCGCTCAAGGTCGAAGGTGTGTAGGGTAAAGAGACAAGCAATAAAAGATACAAGAAGCAAAGAAGAGCAAAATCACTTTTAGTGAGTGTAAAAATAGATTTAATCAATTACAATTAAAAAGAGTTGCGATAAATAATCACAAAAAAAGAACTGAGAAAAAATCATAGCCAAAAATAGATTAGAGAAAGATATAAATGACTAATCACTACAGTCCTAATCGTCCACCCCCTTTAAGGCCCAACCCTTTTCGCCAATCCCAAGGCAAAGGTACTGTTGCCCGTTTTGGATTGTACACTTCGCTCGTTGCCATCTTAGTTGCTGTTCTTGCGATTGCATTTACATTTACTGTTCGGGATGAAGGCGATACAAATGCTCAGCAGCAGGTTGTTCCGACTACTACAATTCCAATTTCTGATACGACACCTACCCAAACAAGAACAACATTAATTCCAGTTGATTTAAGCAACCTTCCTGGCGGAACCTGCAATCAAGCCACACGGACATCAGCAGTGAATAATTTCATTGAGTCGTCTGTGACAATTCAAACAGAAATAAGCTCAGGGTCAGGGTTTTTCTATGATGATAGTGGGTTGGTGATGACAGCTGCGCATGTTGTGACTGGGGCAGATGGGCAAGTTGCTGCTACAGCGTTAGTTGGAATTACACAAGGGACAGAGATTTCTCATAATGTTAGAGGACAGGTTCTTGGAGCTGACCAAAGAACAGATATTGCGGTTATAAAAGTTGAGACAGACTTGCCATTTAAGGTTGCAGTGTTTGATCCAAACACTGTTGTGTTAGGACAAAATGTAATTGCGTTCGGCAGCCCGTTCGGGCTAGAAAATAGTGTTACAGAAGGAATCGTAAGTCAGGTAAATCGAACAGTTATCAATGGCACTGAGGTGCTGGGGCTAGATTTAATTCAAACTGACACCTCTATTAATTCTGGAAACTCAGGTGGAGCTCTTACAAACTGTATCGGGCAAGTTGTTGGGGTAAACATACTGATTCAGACTGGCAACACTGGCACTTCTGGAAATGTTGGAGTAGGCTTTGCCGTTCCTAGCAAGCAAGCCCAAAGAATTGCTTCACAAATTGTGGATGGAACACTTTCTACTGAGACTGCATATTTGGGTATTAGGGGAGGCACACCTCAAGAAGGAAGAAGGGGGGCTCGTGTAGAAAGCGTTGATTCAGGCACCCCTGCTGATTTGGCTGGACTCAAGCCAGCCGATTTAGTTATTGGAATTGAAAATGAGGTTGGGGAATTGATACCTATCACTAGCTTTGACCAGCTTTTAGCTTCTGTTCAGCTTCGTGCTCCTAAGGATTCAATAACTTTTCAGGTTTATCGCTCTGATGTAGATGAGACCTTAATGCTAACAGCTGTTCTCACAACAGTACCAACTAATACCACTCAGTAGCCAGTTCTTGTTGGCTACCAATTGATTTTTTCACCCTCCTTTACTTTATTGCTAGCTAGATTAAGTATTTATGGTCGTCTTTTAGGTCATGAAATCAATTGAATAAGTAAAATAAATAAATTCAATTAAATTAAAATATAAAAAGCTAAACAAAAATGTCGACTCCCAGCGAAGAAAATCGCTCTCAAGGTATATCTAAGTTTGTATCTAGCCAAATATCGACATATATACTGCTCTTAGCGATAGCAATCTCAGTCGTTTCACTTATTTTGACATTCGTTTTTCGTGATTCCTCATCCAGTGAAACAACAACCAACAATACGATATCGTCGCCTTCACCAACCCTAGCTGATGGTAGTCTCCCCGGCGGGGCTTGCAATCAAGAAACTCGAGTGAAAACAATCGCAGACTTTATCGGCACAACCGTTTCAGTCCAAAGAATCGATGGAGGTGTTGGTGCGGGGTTTTTCTATGATAAAAGTGGGCTGATAATGACAGCTGCTCATGTTGTAACTGATTTTGAGACTGGAGAGGTAGCAAAAGAAGTATTAATTGGAATCACTCAGGGAAACGACATTGTTTATAGCAATTTATTTGGGGAGGTACTTGGCGCCGATGAAGGAAGCGACATTGCAGTTATTAAGCTCGACACTGACTTGCCATTTAAAGTTGCAACATTTGCTCCAGACAATGTGGTGATAGGCCAAACTGTTTTAGCTTTCGGACACCCATTGGGAGAAGAAAATAGTGTGTCTGAAGGAATTGTGAGTCAGGTTGATCGTATTGCTGTCATTGACAGAAAGATAACTGGAGTAGAACTAATCCAAACTGATGCTTCTGTAAACCCTGGCAATTCAGGTGGGGCACTCACAGATTGTCTTGGGCGAGTGGTTGGAGTAAACATTGCAGGTCAAAGTTCTGGTGAAAAAGACTCTGGAAGCGTAGGGGTTAACTTTGCCACTCCAACCAAGCATGCCCAAAGAATTGCGTCACATATTGTGGGAAAAACACTTCCTACACAGATTGCTGATTTAGGAGTTTCTGGTGTTTTGTCAAGTCGTCAAACTGACAACAGAAGAGGCGCTCTCATTGAAGAGGTCACATCAGGTAGCGCTGGCGAACAGGCTGGAATCAAAAGAGACGATTTAATTGTTGGAATTGTAGATGGGGATGGAAACACTGCTCCCATCCTTAATTTCAACCAACTCCTCTTGGCCGTTCAACTTCGTTCGCCCAACGACAAAATAACTCTTGAAGTTTATCGTTCTTCCACAAAAGAAACACTCAAGCTAGAAGCAACTCTTCAAGCAAGCTCAGATACCAAATAAAAAAATCATAGTTGTCAAATATTGTTTAGTCTAAATATCAGTTAGTTTTCTTGGTGGCATTACTTTTAACCATCCTGATTATTTCTTTGATGCTGGGGCTGGCGCTCACGGTTTGGCTGGTTTGGCGTTCGGGCAAACGGCTAGCAGAAAAAGAAGGGGGCGGAAGGGCATTTCGCCTCAAATTCAAACTGGGTTCTTCACTAGACCTAGATTCAATGAAAGATGTTTTGCTGGCAGCCGACATGGGTTCCACGCTCTCAAATCAGTTAATGGATAGCGCTAAAAAAGCTGCCAGCCCCTCTCAAGCCCTAGACATTTTGCGGGCAGAGCTTTTGACGATTTTGTCTGGCGACACTCATTTAGAAACATCTGGCACTCCTGCTGTATGGTTGTTTGTGGGTGTCAATGGTTCTGGAAAAACTACCAGCATTGCAAAGTTGGCGCATCAGCAAATTCAACAGAAAAAAAAGGTTGTGCTGGCAGCAGGCGATACTTTTCGTGCAGCAGCTGTTGAACAGCTAGAAACTTTAGCTGAAAAAATCGGGGCAGGCTTTGTCAAGGGTCAAGCTGGAGGTGATGCTTCAGCAGTTGTGTTTGATGCTGTTTCACACGCGGTTGCTTCAAATTGTGATTTAGTGTTGATTGATACAGCAGGCAGGCTTCACACAAATGCCAATCTTATGGAAGAGTTGAAAAAGATTAAAGCAACTGCCAAAAAAGCTGGTGGCAATGTTTCAGAAACCCTTTTAGTGATAGATGCCACCACTGGGCAAAACGGGTTGACACAAGCCCGTGAGTTTCAATCTGCTGTTGATGTCTCAGGCATTATTTTAACCAAGCTAGATGGCTCAACTAAGGGAGGGATTGTTGCATGTATAGCCCATGAGCTTGCTATCCCTATAAAACGGGTTGGCACAGGGGAACGTATTGAAAATATTGAGTTGTTTAATGCTAAAGAATTCGTAGAAAGCCTAATCTAAGATGTTTGAATCTTTAACAAAGCGGCTTAACGGCATTCAAGCCGCCTTAAGAAAAAAAGGAAAGCTCAAGCAACAAGATGTAGACGAGGTGCTTTTAGAAATACGAGAGGCTCTGGTAGATGCCGATGTTCACTTTAGTGTGGCAGAAGGTTTTGTAGAGCAGGTTAGCCAAGCAGCAGTTGGTGCTGAAATCCAAAGTGCTTTAAATCCTGAGCAACAAATCATAAAAATCCTAAACGAAGAGTTGACTGAGCTTTTGGGTGGCAGTGTTGTAGATTTCCAACTTTCTGGCAAGCCCCCTGTTTCAATACTTATGGCTGGTCTACAAGGCACCGGTAAAACTACCACATCTGTGAAGCTGGCAAGCTGGCTAAAGAAAAATGGCAGGCGGCCAATTTTGGTTGGTACTGACCTTCAACGCCCAGCTGCCCTTGAGCAACTTCAGGTGTTGGCAGCTAGTCAAGACATCCCAGTGGTTTGTGAGGGAAAAACTCCCAAAGCAGTTGCACAAAGCGGGTTGAAGACAGCCAAAGCCACTGGCAGAGATGTTTTGATATGTGACACAGCTGGAAGAACTGGTGTTGATGTTGAGCTGATGGATGAGCTGACTCAAATTGAAAAAGTTTTGACAGCAGGGAATAAATCTGTCGGCCACACTTTGCTCGTTGTTGATTCAATGAGTGGGCAAGATTCGCTTCAAGTGAGCAGAGATTTTTCAAATGCTATTTCAATAAGTGGAATTATTTTAACCAAGCTAGATGGAGATGCCCGTGGTGGAGCAGCACTTTCAGCTCGCCATCTAATCAACCAGCCAATTTATTTTGCTTCCACTGGTGAACAGCTAGAAGATTTTGATGTCTTTCACCCCGACAGGCTAGCTGGCAGAATTTTAGGAATGGGCGATGTGTTAACGCTGATTGAAAAAACTCAAGCAACCTATGAGGCAGAACAAATTGAGCTTGAAGAAGAAAAGTTTGAAAAAATGTTGGCTGGAAAAGTCACCCTTGATGATTTCTTAGAGCAGATGCGTCTTGTTCAAAAGATGGGTGTGGGGTCAGTGATTGGACAACTTCCATCTGACGCTCTTCCAGTTGGTAGTGGAGAAGTAGATATAGATGCAGCAGAAAAGAAGTTCACAAAAATGGAAGCCATGATTTCATCAATGACAAAGCAAGAGCGACTAAACCCCGAAATCATTGATGACTCTAGACGAAAGCGAATTGCAGCTGGTAGCGGAGCTACACCAACTGAGGTATCGGCATTAGTCCGTGAATTTATGGGGATGCGAAAAGAAATGAAAAAGATGGGCGGGCTACAAAAGCTGAAAAGCAAAATGGGTCTGTAAGATATATTTAGGCGTTATATATAGGCATATAGACATATAGATATTAATATTAAAATTCAGATATGGCAGTTCGACTTAGGCTTACGAGAAAAGGAAAAAAGAAGCAGCCCACTTATCGTGTGGTAGCAGCCGAGTCCAGGTTTTCAAGGGATGGTCGCTTCATTGAGATTATTGGTTTTTATGACCCAGCACCTGATCCATCTGAGGTTCGCATAGATAATGAAAAAGCACTCAAGTGGTTGAAGTCAGGCGCTCAACCTTCTGAGCGAGTTCAAAAATTACTTGAGGTTTCAGGGGCGTGGGAAGAGTTCACTGGGGTGGCACCTACTTTGACTTCTGCAACTCCGAAAAAAGAGAAGCGGGCCGCAAAGAAAGAAAAGGAAAAGGAAGCTGAAGCTGGTTCGAGCGAAGACAGTGCTGAGAAACCTAAAGCAGATGCAAAAGAAGAAAAAGAAGCAGACAATCAAAAAGCAGACACAAAAGAAGACGTGCAAAAAGAAGACGCACCTAAAGAGGAAGAAGCCGAAGAATCAGACACAAAAGAAGACGCACCTAAAGAGGAAGCCAAAGAAGTAGACACAAAAGAAGAGGAAGCCGAAGATAACAACGAAGAACAAGAAGACGCAAAAGAAGACACCAAAGAACAGGAGAAAAACAATAATGAAGAAGGAGCAGAGTCAAAAGATGAGTGAAGTAGCTCCAACTGCTTATGCCGTTTTGGAATTTGTAGTCAAGGCATTGGTTAATGAGCCAGATGCCGTCAATATTGAGGTAACCGAAGAAGCAAACACAGTGTATATGGATGTGATGGTTGCAGATGATGATAGAGGTCGTGTGATTGGCAGACGTGGGCGAACCGCAAACACTATTCGCACCCTTGTAAATTCCGCATCGCTCAAAGACGATAAAGTTGTGGAAGTGGATTTCCTAGATGGTTAGTAATATGGGCTAGCTATATATATGCCCTAGCTAGTATATGGCCGTTGATTTTTTCTAGCCCTATTTTTTATCCATTCAACACAAATCCTCCCCAATTGCAAATCTCAACATATATTAAGTATTAAGCCTCAATTTTAAATGTCTCAATTTGAAGTTGCCAAATTAGAAATCGGCAGTATTGATAGAGCCCATGGAATCAAAGGCGAGGTGGTCGTCAATCTTTCCACGAACATCAAAGAACGACTAAATGTCGGCACCGAACTATTTTTGGATGAGTCACAAAAAATAGATGGATTACAAAAAATAATCGTCAAAGCTGCTCGCCCCCACAAGAAAAAATATATTGTTTCATTTGAGGGCATCGGCTCAAGAAACGAAGCAGAAGAACTTAAAGGGCAAAAACTTTTTGCAATTCCAATTTCGCTGTCAATTTCAACGTCAAATGATACAAGCACTTCGACTTCTGCTGATGCCTCAACCCCTATGGGAGACTTATCTGGGGCTAGGTTTTTCTTACACGAGCTAGTCGGGTGTGAGGTTGTAGACCAACACAATAAAAGCTATGGGAAAGTTATTGAGCTACAACCAAACCCAGCAAGCGATCTTCTTGTTTTAGAGTCGGGGGCATTGGTTCCTTCAGTGTTTATAAAATCTGTATCAGATGGCAAAATAAATGTAGATGCTCCAGATGGGCTGTTTGACAGATGAAGATATACATTTTTTCAATTTTTCCAAAGATGGTGGAAGACTTTTTAAGCTACGGCTTGATTTCAAAAGCCTTAGAAACACAAATTGAAAATACAGAATCAACAACTCAGAAAAAGCTCAAAGATTCAGAAGCTGACAAGCAATTGGAAGCCAAAAAACAAAAAGGTGCTGAGCAACAATTGACAGACAAAAGACAGACAGGATTGGATATCTCAGTTGTAGATATTAGAGATGGAAGCAAAGACAAGCATAGATCAGTTGATGACGCTCCGTTTGGTGGCGGGGCAGGGATGGTTTTAAGCCCAGAGCCAATATTTAATGTGGTAGAAGCGACTGACCCACCACGCCCTCTTTATCTCTTATCGCCAACGGGGCGAAAAATCGACCAGAAGTTGTTTGAAGAGTTGGCTTTCACAGCTGGGTTTTCACTTTTGTGTGGGCGTTATGAAGGTGTTGACGCCAGAGTGAGTGAAGAGCTGGTAGATGGAGAACTTTCACTGGGTGATTTTATTTTACAGGGGGGTGAAGTTGCTGCTATGGCAATCCTTGAAGGGGTGAGTCGACTCTTAGAGGGAACGTTGGGGAATGAACTTTCCACACAAGATGAATCGTTTTCTTCGCCCAGCCCTTCATTCCCTTCAATGGGGTTTTTAGAATATCCTCAATACACACGTCCAGAAAATTTTAGAGGGCAACAAGTTCCAGCAGTTCTTCGTTCGGGCAACCACGAGTTAATTCAAAAGTGGCGAAGGGCAAAGTCAATTCAAAAAACAATGGAAGTCCGCCCTGACATAATTGAGGCAAGGGGAGGGCTGACTGATGACGAGCAAGCTCTGCTTGAGGAATTGCTTTCTGGCAAGTTAGATTTATAAAATTTCAGATTGGATTTATAAATTCAAATGCTTTAACTTTTAGATTTAAAAGATTTAACAATTGCGGAGTTCTTAAAATTTTTTGTCGCTTTGGTGTCAGAAATTGGTTTGAAATGAGTAAGATTTATATAGCCTAAAAAAATAATCTTGTAGAAAACAGTCTGAGAAAAAATAAAAAATATACGCCAAAGAAAGCAAAAAGCAAGAAAACAAAAACACAAAAATATAAAAATCAAAATATAAAAATATAATGCTACTTTTTAGAGATTGCTATGAACGACGAGAACAAATCAGACGACAAAGAAGTGGCGGGTGGCGAATCAGAAAATCACGAGCCAGAAGACTCTAAAGCGGCCGAATCTACAGAGCTAGAAGCAAAAGAAAAAGAAGCTGACGAAACCGAAGAAGTAGCGTCAAGTGAAGAGGCTTCTGAATCCTCTAATGATACACCTTCAGCGGCTGATGAAAATTCAAAAGAAGATGCTGAAGAGCTAGAAGAATTAGAAGCTGAAGAACCAGAACAATCAGGCGGTAGCGAAGATATAGAAGATGATGATGACGAAGAAGAAGCAGAGCCGCTCAACAATCTTCCAGAATTTGGCCCAGGCGACACAGTAAAAGTTCACCTCCGAGTAAAAGAGGGCAACCGTGAGCGAATGCAGATATTTGAAGGAGTAGTTATCGCTAAGAGAGGCTCAAAGCGCGACAAGACATTTACTGTTAGAAAAATTAGCTTTGGGGTTGGAGTTGAGAAAATATTTCCAGAGGTCTCTCCAGTTATTTCAAAGCTCGAAATAGTTTCACGAGGCGATGTGAGGCGAGCCAAACTTTATTACCTTAGAGATAGGGTCGGCAAAGCAGCCAAAGTCAAGCAAAAACGTGAAAATTAGCAAAAAAATCTATCACAAACCAGATTAAAAGCTAAAAATTTTCTACAAATACTGAAAAAACCCAGTATTTCACTAAAAAACAACAAATTCAAGCAAATTTAAAGAAAATTCAAGCTTGACTATACATATTGCAAATTTTGCTGTATCATATATATTCATATATTTTCTTTGAGATAATAGCGGGAGCAATAACTACACTGACATAACACTGTAGTGCGAAAGTATTTAGTGGGGAAGATGCACCAACAAAATAAAAATCAGTTTAAAAAGTTTACGGAAATAAAAAAGTTCAGAGAGAGGCGCTTTAGCTTATCTCGTGATGCTGAGTTTCTAGACGATAGAGGAATAACGCTTCCGACAATTATTGTTTTGTCAGTGCTTGCGCTGGCAGCAGTTGCGGCAGCTACTGTTATATTTAATTCCGTATTTGAATCTTCTAGCAATGTGGAGCCGAATTCAACTGCTGCTGATGAGGCTTATCAGAATCTCATTAAAAGTGGTGACAATCTTACGCCAGAAGTGCCTTCTGCGTCATTGGGTTCCCCGAGCTCTCCTTCGAATAATTCATCTTCTACCACAACCACTTTGCGTGATATCACGCCCAATTCAAATTTAAATTTGCCATCTCCACATAATATAACTCCGCCACAGCCCCCAGCTTGGCTTCAAATAGAAAACCCAGAAGCTCAAAGAAGGTACAGGGAAGAAGTAGAAGCCATTTTAAACCGTTGTCTTGAGGGAACAGAAACAGAAGGAATAGAAAATTGTGAAGAGTTGCCACCCCTCCCAACCCAAACACAGGTCACCCCACAGCAACCAGAGCAACAGACGCCTTTAACATCTCCAGTTCTACCACCACCTCCTCCTCCTTCTCCTTCCCCCTCTCCTCCGCCAACAACAACTACTAGTCCACTAACTACAACCACAACAACCACTGTTCCACCTTCTGAAATTTCATTTAGCCCATCTAATTCGGCCAAGTCAAATGTCAATCATCTCGCCAACCTCTCACCTAGTCCATCGGGTTTAATCAATCTCTCAGACCCAATTGGCACACAATCAAATTTCCAAAGAATTCAAAATGAACCTTCAACAACTACGACCACGTCAACCACAACGACCACGACCACAACCACAACACAGCCTCAACCAGAACCGCCAACATTAAACGACTCAACTTCAGACCTGCTCTATCTAGCAATAGATGTATGCCCCGATCTTGAAACTAGGCACTGGCATTCTCTTTTAGACAATGGGAGAGATGCAGCCCCAAATAGAAAGTTGTACCCACCAACCATATTGGCAGATGGCGCAGACCCATCTTATGCACTTGATGTTTTCAACCCAACATTAAACAACGTTAGCCAAAACTGGATACAAGCAGATGGCTCTAATATCGTGTTGTCGCCAATCATAAAAAGCGATAGATGTAGTTATCAAGGCACTGATGATTACACAGCCAAGCTAGCATATTTAACGGGGCGCCCTACAACCCTAAACACATACGGCACTAATCCCGACCCATTTGTTGACAATCTGCCTGCTCTGCCATTTAGAAAGCAATCCACCCTAAGATATTCAGATTGTCTCAGGTCGGGGCTTTCAAAAATCACCACCAGCACTGAGCTAACAACTTGCGAGCTTCACTTTTCTGCGTCTTCATCCATTGACTCAAAAAGAACAAACACGGCAAGTGTGGGCGCAAGCCAAAGAGCTAGCTGGCAGTTGATTTCATATTGTGCGTTATGGGAAGGCTACATTCCATTTGCCCCAGTGGCACATGATGATTCTGGCACCTACTCAGCGCTCAACTTTAATCAGTGTGTGATTTCACCAATTTATAGGGGCTGCACTTTAAGTGGTCTTGGGTTGGCTGACCCAAGCAACAATGATATTCTTTACGGATTTTCTATAAGTGGCACAAGCTCTAAGTGTGTTATCACAGAAACTAGCAAAGAGGTTGGCAAGGTATCTCTTGATAGCACTTCAAGTCGAACCACATATAGCCCGCTACCTGCGCCAGCTGATGGAACATGCCCAACGTGGCAGATGTGGTGGAATGATTCTCAGGGGAATCGTGTGCGTGTTAATGGAACCAGAAGTAGCACAGAATGCACTTATGTTATTCCATCAGCTATTCATTCAAGCTATTGTGAACTACTTTTGGGACTTAAATTCAAAACAGCATCCTCAACTGAAACAATTTGTAGCTATACGATTTCAGATAGAAATCCTGATTGTCCGACAAAATTTAAGGTTAGTAATACAACTGGCAGGGCATCTTGTGAAGACCCAGTTGGAACTGTTTCAGCCCATTGGGAAAAAATATGTCTAGGGTGGGCTAATACACAATCTACGATGTATGACCACGACAATGACCCCGCCACGCCAATGATTGCAGATGACGATAGTTCGGTTTACGTTCACTATGCTTGGTGGGCTACGGAATATCGTTGTGCTTTCAAAAATAGGTTTGCCGACGCCCCAAGAGAGTGTAGAAGTTTTGGTTATCAGCCTGGAAAACCTGGAGAATGTGAAGTGATTGACAGCCGAACTTACAATTCTCGCCCGTATGCCCCAACCTGTGCTGTTGTAAGAGCCACTCCATATCACACCAGCCAAGAGCAGCTATTTTCAATCGCCAATTTAAATCTTGCTTTTAGAACAAAAAGTGCATACAGCACTAAGTGGACTGCCACATCGTCTGTTGGCGCAAGCAGCGATGCAGACAATAACAGCTTTTTATATGATTCTGAATATAACCTGTTCCCAAACCTCAACTCACAACTAAATTATTATTACGACAGGTTGATAAAACCAGCCCTTGATTCATATAGAGCAGACGGCAGCAGATACAACGAACTATGGTTGCCTTCACAATATCCAACTGGCAATGTTTCGCTATCTAGGACGTTTGGGGAATATGGCTACCCAACAAAAACATCTAAGGGAGACCCAACAGAAACTGGCCCATTAGATTTTCTATATAGTCGCCGCTCACCCAATGCATTTAATAATTGTGACGACTA
>JAHRAM010000008.1 GCA_020027305.1 Acidimicrobiia bacterium
AAGAATGTTGAAGAAATTTTGCGGCACCTAGATTGGTTTTCCACTCTAATTTTGCTGGGTGAAGAGCCACTTGGAAATGTAGCTGACGCTAACCTTTTGGCTGAGGCTCTTAACCCTACCACCCGCCCACACATTATTGCACTAGATAAATTCCTAACACCTGCGATGGAAAAATATGTGGATGTAGTTTTTCCGGTGGCAGCATTTTGTGAAAGAGAAGGTAGCCACACAAATCTTGAGGGCAGAATATCTCCGCTCACTGCCCTTGTCTCAGTTGATCTGAGGTGCGAGTGGGAAATTGCACTTGAGCTTTCAAAAAGTTTAGGCAAGCCAATGTCTTTTGCCAGCTTAGGTAATATCTGGGAAGAAATTTCTGCTATCTCCCCCAAACACAAAAATCTTAGCTATGAGAAAATCAAAAATTCCAAAGATGGAATTTTAATTGAACAACAGCCGACATCGCTTAATTTTGAAATAGAAGAAGAGCTTGGCATTGGAAGAGATACATATTCCAGTCGCTTAATCGTTCGCCGCCCAATGTATGATGGTAGTGCTTGGCTCTCTCAATGTGAGTCGCTTGTTCCATATATCTGTGATTCTTCAATAATTTATTTAAGCCCTGATGAGCTTGTGCGATTAGGGATAGAGCCAGGCTCTAGTGTGGAGGTCTCACATATTTCTGATGGAAAAGAAACAACGACTAGTCCATTGGTTTTAATTGCCGAAGCAGACTCTTCCATTCCGCCAGGAGTTGCAACTATGGATTTCGGTAGCAGATATGGGTCTGCTCATCCATCTCAATTAATTGATTCTTCGTTGGCAGTAAACGATGTGCTTATTCAAAGCATTGGGACAAATACAGAATTGAGTGGAGACAAAAAATGATATTTGCTGTTGATTTATTGCTTAGAGATAGCATTGGGCTTGTAGAAGTTGGGATTGTGTTACTCAAAGTCGGGGTTGCATTTGTGCTGCTGCTCTTAGGTGTGATGTTGATGATTTGGTTTGAGCGAAAGTTTATTAGCGACATGCAAAATCGCATTGGCCCAAACTTGGCCGGCCCGTTTGGAATTTTTCAAACTTTAGCAGATGGAATCAAGTTGTTTTTCAAAGAAGATCAAGTTCCAGCAAAAGCTGACCCGCTGGTTTTTAGGTTGGCTCCTTACCTAGCACTTGTTCCAGCTTTTCTAATCTTTACAGTTGTGCCAATCGGGGGAGATTTTTCTGGTGGGGGCGATGGCACTGTAACTTGGTGGGGGCGTCAAACTTTTCTACAGGTAGCAGATCCACCTATCGGGTTTTTGATTATACTTGCAATGTCTTCAATGGCAGTCTATGGAGTGTTGCTTGCTGGGTGGGCTTCTGGCTCAAAATATCCTCTTTTTAGCGCTATCAGGGTTTCAGCGCAGATGGTTTCTTATGAAGTAGCTCTAGGGCTGTCGTTTGCCTCTGTTTTGCTTATGTCTAAAAGTTTTTCAACCCATGATATAGTCTTGAGCCAAGGGGGTTATGAGTGGAATCTTTGGATGACGGGGTTAGTGCCGTTTTTCATTTTCCTTCTAGCAGTCACAGCTGAGATGAACCGCCCGCCCTTTGACTTGGTGGAAGCAGAGCAAGAATTGGTTGGCGGTTTTCATACGGAATATAGCTCACTTCGCTTTGCCCTGTTTTATTTAGCTGAGTTCATGAATGTTATAACTATGTCTGGTGTAATCGTAACTTTATTTTTGGGTGGGCCAGAAGGGCCTGAGCCATTCCCATTACCAGGTTGGCTTTGGGGAATATTTTGGTTCTGCCTAAAGATGGTTGTGTTCTTAGCAGTGTTTGTTTGGTTCCGTGCCACCCTGCCAAGGTTCCGATATGACCAGCTTATGAATTTAGGTTGGAAGCTACTCATCCCGCTTTCTCTAGTTTGGTTCTTAGCGTTGGCAACACTTCAGGTTAGCGACAATCGAGATTGGAATGATTTTATTGTGCTTGCTTCTATATTTGGAGGGTTTGTGCTTGTTGGTTTATTGCTAAAGCGGGCACTCAAAACAGCCGCGCACAATCCAGACCCAGACCTTTCTGCCCCTGCTACTGCTGAAAACAATGTTGAAGAAAATGCTGGCAGGAATACAGAAAACAATTTTGACATCGAGAACTTGAAAGAAAAAGATTTAGGAGGTAAAAACTAATGCTTGGATACATTAAGGGGTTTGCTATCACCTTCAAAAAACTTTTTGAAAAACGAGTTACTACACAATATCCTAAACAGCGAAGACCAAAGCCTGCTCGCGCTCACGGCCGCCACATCCTAAATCGTTATGAAGACGGGATGGAAAAGTGCATTGGGTGCGAGCTATGTGCTGGGGTGTGCCCTGCAAATTGCATTTATGTAAGAGGGGCAGACAATTCACCTGATAGCCCGGTGTCGCCTGGGGAAAGATATGGCTATATATATGAGATTAATTACTTGCGTTGTATTCACTGCGATCTCTGTATTGAAGCATGCCCTACTGAAGCAATTACTGAGACTAAACTCTTTGAATTTTCATTTACAAATCGAGCTGATGCAATCTATACAAGAGATGAACTTTTGGTTGATGAAGATGGAAAGCCTAAGCAATTAGAATGGGAAGACTGGGAAGGCGTCTCTGAAGTTACATCTGAATGGATGAGGGCAACCTCTTCTGCTGGCAGTGCTGCTTATGAGGGGAAACAGGACTGAGCAAGCGACAAAATGGAAACTGCCGTATTTATAGTTGCTGCCATCATCACCGTGCTAAGCGCCTTTGGTGTTATTTTGGCAAAGAATCCAGTTCATTCAGTATTGATGTTGATGGCTACCTTGTTTGCTATAGCAGTTTTATTTGTGGCACAAGATGCGCACTTTTTGGCGGCTGTTCAAATAATTGTTTATGCTGGGGCAATCGTTGTGCTGTTTTTATTTGTGGTTATGTTGCTAGGAGTAGACTTAGCTGAAAATTTAAGGGTAGAGCCAATCGGTGGGCAACGTCCTTTGGCGATTGGGGCCACGGTAGCAACTGCTGTTCTCACGATTTTACTAATCATTGTGGCAGCCAGTGACTCTTCTAAACCTGAGTCGGGTGACCTTGCTGGCATAACACAAGAAACTGGCAACACAGGTGTTGCAAATTTAGGCAGAGTAATTTTCACAGATTATGTTTGGGCCTTTGAAATTATTGCAGCCCTTTTAACCATTGGCGTGATTGGGGCAGTGCTTCTAACTAGGCGAGCAAAACAGCAAGAAGTAGAAGAAGAGGTAGTAGAAAAAGAAGGGGGGCAACTTTAATGTCTATAGTGGCAGTGGCAGTTAGCCCAAGTTGGTATTTAATTTTAAGCGGCGTGCTTTTTTCAATTGGCGTGTTGGGGCTTTTGGTAAGGCGAAACCCATTGGTGATGTTTATGTGTGTGGAGTTGATGTTAAATGCTGTCAATTTAACGTTTGTAACATTTGCAAGAGAGTTTGGCCATTTAGGTGGACAAGCTGCTGTGCTATTTGTGTTAACTGTGGCAGCTGCTGAGGTTGTGGTTGGGCTAGCAATATTGGTTTCAGTGCTCAGGCTTCGTCCAGGTGCTACAGCTGATGATATTTCATCTTTGAAGGGCTGATAATTGTCGCGATATTTCTATTATGGCTGAAGCGCTCACAAACACCGTCTGGTTCTTGCCACTTGCTCCGCTTGTGGGATTTTTGGTTTTAGTCTTTGGGTTTGACAAGGTATTTGATTCCCGCAACTCTCAAAAGAATGTGCCAGAAAAAAGAATTGGTTGGCTAGCGTCTGGATTTGTTATAACCGCTTTTGTTTTTGCTGTTCTTCAGTTTGTGGCATTGCTTTCATTAGATGGTCATGACAGGGCAGTTACAAAAACTCTCTATAGCTGGATTCCAGTCGGAAGCCTCAAGGTTGATATATCTTTTCTAGTTGACCCGCTTTCGGTCACGATGATTTTATTTATAACAGGCGTTGGGGCACTCATCCATATTTATGCCGTTTATTATATGCACGGCGATAAAGACTATCGGCGGTTCTTTTCTTATCTCAACTTGTTTGTATTCTCAATGATTATTTTGGTGATGGCTGATAATCTTTTGTTGTCGTTTCTTGGGTGGGAAGGTGTTGGGGTGTGTTCTTATTTCCTCATATCTTTTTGGTTTGACAAGCGAGAAAATGCTTCTGCTGGAAGCAAAGCTTTCATCACAAATCGTGTAGGAGACTTTGGTTTTATGCTGGCCATATTTTTCACCTTCCAAGCATTTGGCTCTTTAGGCTGGCAAGACATTTCACACGGTGCTAGTTCAGCAACTGCTTCTACAGTTTCTATAATTGTCTTGCTTCTAATGCTGGGAGCTGCTGGAAAGTCTGCACAGATACCACTTCAAGTTTGGCTACCAAATGCTATGGCTGGCCCAACCCCTGTGTCTGCTCTTATACATGCTGCCACTATGGTGACAGCTGGGGTGTATTTACTAGTTCGTGTAAGCCCCTTGCTTGAAGCCAGCTATGATTGGGTTCCACAAGTCATAATGTGGATAGGGCTTGTCACTGCCCTAGTAGCAGCTCTCTCGGCAATGGCTCAAACCGATATTAAACGGGTGTTGGCATATTCCACTATTAGCCAGCTGGGGTTTATGTTTGTGGCAATTGGCGCAGGCGCACCTGTGGCTGCAATCTTTCATATGATTACACATGCCTTTTTCAAGGCGCTTTTGTTTTTGGGGGCAGGCTCTGTTACGCATGCAATGGATGGAGAACAAGACATTAACAAAATGGGCGGGCTCTCAAAACACCTTCGCTATACCACGCCTTTATTTTTGGTGGGCTGGTTGGCGATATCTGGCGTACCTCCGTTTTCAGGTTTTTGGTCAAAAGATGAAATCTTGGCTGGGGTTTATAATAACAACCGATTTGCTTATGTGCTTTTATTGCTTGCAGCTGGGGTCACAGGTTTTTATATGACGCGTTTAGTGTTAAAAGTCTTTTTTGGAAAACCAAATTACACACATACTCCGCATGAATCAGGCAAAGGAATTCTTTTGCCTTTGTATGGCTTGGCCGCACTTGCCATTGTGGCTGGAATTTTAAACCTTCCATTTTCTAAAGATTTATTGGTCTTGGAGCATTGGTTAGAGCCAGCGCTTGAGGGTGGTTTTGTAAAGCACTTGTCGTTTGGGGGTGGAACTCAATGGGTGCTTGGAATTTTAAGCATCATTGTCGGTGGGTTAGCGATGTTTTTGGCATTCCGAATTTATCACTCCAATCGTTTCGGTAGCATTCAAAAAGTTGTTGAGCATCAGTTTTTCTACAAGGCATGGCACATAGATCAAGCACTTACATCTTTTGTAGGTGGAAAAGGAAATAGGATGTTTCAAAAAGCTGCAGACTTTGATACAAAAGTGGTGGATGGCACAGTCATGGGTGTGGCAAGTAATACTAAAAAACTGGGTGGGGTAGTTCGGCTATTTCAGACTGGCAAAATCCGTTCCTATGCTCTGTGGGTGACGTTAGGGGCTGTGGCTCTGCTTGTTTATTTCTTGATAAGGGCATTGTAGGGGAACATATAAGATGGAAGGTTTCCCAATTCTCACAGTGCTCATTTTTGTTCCGCTAGTAGGAACAGCAGTTATCAGCGCCCTGCCCGCACGATTTGAAAAAGCTACAGTTGCTAGAAACACCGCTGTTGGTTTTAGCCTTGTCACCTTAGTGCTGGCGGCGATAGTGCTAATAGATTTTGATACAGCAATCGGTAGCCTCCAGTTCGTTGACCGAGCCACATGGATTGCTCCATCTGGCATTCAATGGCTAGTTGGCGTGAACGGCATCTCTATTTTTATGGTGGCGCTCACGGCATTTTTGTTCCCACTATGCTTCATTTTCTTAAAGCAACCTGAGCAAAATCGTAGGCCTTACTTTGCCCTTATACTGATGCTTCAGTCGGGGTGTCTAGGCGCCTTTTTGGCACAAGACCTGTTTTTATTCTTTGTATTTTTTGAAGTAGTGTTGGTGCCAATGTATTTTCTCATTGGCAGGTTCGGGCATGCCCGAGCCAAGTTTGCATCTGCTAAGTTTTTTATTTTCACTATGGCAGGTTCGGCACTTATGTTGGTGGGGATTTTGGCGGTGGCACTTCTCACAGCAAATAAAACTGGTGCCCCGCTCACATTTGATGTTGAAAGTCTGGCGATTGCAGATGCCTTGTCAGTGGCAGAAGCTAGGTGGGTATTTTTAGCCTTTGCTATCGGGTTTGGGGTCAAGGTGCCCCTATTTCCCATCCATATTTGGTTGCCAGATGCACATACCGAAGCCCCAACTGCTGGGTCAATCATTTTGGCAGGGGTGCTCCTCAAGTTAGGCACCTATGGATTTTTGCGTTTTGGAATTTTCCTGTTTCCAGAAGCCGCAGATTTCTTTGCGCCCGTCTTAATGGGTCTTGCAGTCGTTGGCATATTATATGGGGCTGTAGTAGCCACAATGCAAAAAGACTTAAAGCGGCTGGTGGCATATTCTTCTATTGCTCACTTGGGCTTTGTGGTGCTAGGGCTATTTGCCCTAAACAGTCAAGGCATTTCAGGTGCTGTCTTACAGATGCTTAATCACGGTTTATCAACGGGGGCTTTGTTTTTATTGGTGGGATACCTCTATGAGCGACGCCATACAAGACAAATCAGTGAGCTAGAGGGAATTCAAAAAGTAGCACCGATTTTTGCTGCTTTGTTTACGGTTGTGATGCTTTCTTCAATCGGCTTGCCAGGGCTAAACGGGTTTGTCGGGGAGTTTTTAATTTTGCTTGGAGCATTTGATGCCCACAGATGGTTTGCCGTAGTTGCCACAAGCGGAGTGATTTTAGCAGCGGTGTATTTGCTCTGGGCATACAAGCGAGTTTTTCATGGCCCAGTAGAAGGTGAGAATGCTAAAACTCCAGATTTAAAGTGGAAAGAGCGGATTGGAGTAGGGCTGTTTATTGTTCCAATTGTTTTAATTGGTGTCTATCCTCGCTTGCTTCTAAATCGCATTGAGCCAGCCGTTGATAATACTATCGCCCACATTCAAAATGTCATTGGAACTGAAATTGATTTGACTGGTGAGCATGAATCACCGCATTCTGAAGAAGGGGGTGAGCACAGATGACAACACTTAACTGGGGTTCAATAAGTTCTATGTTGGTGCTGTTTGGAACAGCCATATTAGTTGTAACTGTTGCCTCGCTTATAAAAAGCTCTAAAAAAGATTTATTGGTGCAAGTAATGACTGCTCTTGGTGGGCTGGGGGGCCTTGCTGCCGTTATAATTTATTGGCACAGGGTTAGCAGTGATGGCGCAAAACTCTCATTTGCAGATACAGTTCGGATTGACCACTTAGCGCTTTTCATTATTGGGGTCATTTCTTCAATTGTGTTTTTGTCTGCTTTGACTCTGAAAAGTTTTTTTGCTCGTGAAAAATTATTTAGAGCAGTTACTACCGAAATCTATGTGTTAATTTTGCTTTCAGCTACTGGTGGGGCAATTATGGCAAGCGCCAACGATCTCATTGTTTTATTTATGGGCTTGGAAGTTCTTTCTTTGGCAGCATATATTCTTGCTGCTTCAAACATTAGAAAAGCGCAATCACAAGAGTCAGGGATGAAATATTTTGTGATAGGTGCTTTTGCTTCTGGTTTTTTCTTGTATGGCATCGCATTAATTTATGGTGCAACTGGCTCAACTAAGTTGGCACAAATATCGCAGAAGCTAGTTTCTGGCGCTTTTGTAGATGATGGATTTTTGCTTGGTGGTATAGCACTATTTTTAGTTGGGCTGCTGTTTAAAGTTTCGGCAGTTCCATTTCACGTTTGGACTCCTGATGTTTATGAAGGTGCCCCTAGCCCATTTGTGGCGTTTATGTCATCAGCAGTTAAGGTAGCGGGATTTGTAGCGCTCATTAGAGTTTTAGGAGGGGCGCTGATTGAAAGTGCTGCTGACTGGCAGCCAATAATATATGCAGTTTCTATCGCTTCTATGGCTGTCGGCACATTGGCAGCATTAGTTCAAACTAATGTGAAACGGATATTGGCGTATTCTTCAATAGCGCACGCGGGTTATATTTTGATTGGAATTCAAGCTGCCACCAAAGATGGGTTTGCCGCCTCACTTTGGTATTTAGCCATTTATGCAATGTTGGCATTTGCCAGCTTTAGTATCGTGGCAGCAAGGGAGGGTGCAATAAGTGGCAACAGCATTAATGACCCAAATCACATTGATAACTACAGAGGGCTAGCCTCTAAGCAACCATTTTTGGCGGTGATATTTGCTATTTTGCTTTTAGCTCAAGCTGGAGTCCCACCCACCAGCGGTTTCTACGCGAAATTCTCTGTTATTTCTGCTGTGGTAGATGCCCGCTCATATCCGCTGGCAATCGTGGCAATGATTATTGCTGTGGCAGCTGCCTTCATATATATAAGACTGCTCATTGTGATGTTCTTTACGCCAGCTGATAGCTCCTTACTAGGAGGCGCCACAATGTCAAAGACTGCATTCTCTAAAACAACCTCTAAAACTATGTCGCCCATTACTCAATTGGATGCCAGTGAAAATTCAGACGCGACATTTGACAAATGGAAAAAATTAGGAGCAAACAAATTAAATCTTGCTGTCCTCACTTTAGCGGCCGCTTTCACAATTGCTATGGGAGTTTATCCCGCCCCCCTTCTAGAACTTGCCCAATCTGCCGCCCAATCCCTAGTTTAGAAATGTTTAAAAATCTAAAGACAAAAAGATTTCAGCAACTGATTTATTTTCAAGATTTAGCCTGCTGCCAGCGGTTTTGTTAAACTAATTTGTGTCGTGTCTGACTTTCTGCGTAGCTACTTGACTGTGGGAATTTTTGGTCTCCTAGCCGTTGTGATGGTGGCAATTATTTTGTTTTTGGGTGACTTCATTCGCCCCAAGCGACTACAAAAGCAGAAATATGAAACTTATAAAAGCGGTGTGATTCCTGTTGAAGAGGGTTGGCGGCAGTCAAATGTTCGCTACTACATTTTTGCACTGTTGTTCGTGATGTTTGGCGTGGAGACGGTTTTTATTTTGCCGTGGGCGGTTGGGCTTGAAAGTTTTGGCTTCTTTGGAGTGATAGAGATGGGCATATTCATTTTTATTCTCTTACTTGGGCTGTTTTATGCGTGGCGGAAGGGAGTGCTTAAATGGCTCTAGTTGAACGGGGTAAGATGCCAAAAACAATCACCAAGCTCCTTAACATGAGCAGAAAATATTCACTTTGGGTTTTTCAGTGGGGGCTGGCCTGTTGTGCTATTGAAATGGGGGCAGCCTTTGCTTCTCCTAGGTATGATGTGATGAGGTTGGGGGTCATTCCATTTCCAGCTTCACCCCGCCAAGCTGACTTAGTCGTTATTTCGGGAACGGTAACCGACAAGATGGTGCCTTCAATACTTCGACTATATGAACAAATGCCCGACCCTAAATATGTAATTTCAATGGGGGCATGTGCCAATTGTGGTGGGCCTTATTGGGATTCCTACTCTGTCACAAAGGGTGTTGATCAAATCATCCCCGTAGATGTTTATGTGCCAGGGTGCCCACCTCGCCCAGAGGCACTTTTGGAAGGAATTGTTTTGCTTCAGGAAAAAATCCAAAACGAAGACATCAGTGCTCGGTTTAGAGGCGACCCTGTGGTTGTAGGAGATATTCCAGCCAGAGTATGACTGCTTTAGAAGACGCGAAAAGTCAACTCAGCAAAGCATTGGGTGAAGACTTGCTGGGCGCTGAACCCATGCCAACATTTGGGGCGGTTACGGTAGAAAATCTAATGATTAGAGTTCGCCGTGAGGCTTGGGTAAAAATAGGCGAAACCCTAAGAGATGTTCTTAATTGCAAGTGGTTCGACTTTCTTTCTGCCATTGATTGGATGGAATCCCCGTTTGGGCGCCAGCTTGATACCGAACAAGATGAAGAAGAAAGTTTTACTGCCCCGCCCCCGATTGAGTGGGGGATTTTAGGTGGCGAAACCCGTCTTCAGATTTTGGCAAGGGTGCGCACAGTAGGAAAAAGCGCAGACACACAACTAGGCGTTATCTTAAAAGCTGATTTGCCAGATGAAGAGCCGGCCATTGACTCTTGGGCCTCGGTTTATCCAGGCTCTGATTGGAACGAGCGAGAAGTTTGGGAGATGTTTGGCATCCGTTTTGATGGGCACCCCGGCCTTCGCCACATTTATCTTCCTTCTGAATTTGAGGGCTATCCGTTGAGAAAAGATTTCCCGCTTCTAGCAAGAAAAGTTAAGCCGTGGCCAGGTGTCGTAGATGTTGAACAGATGCCAGGGCTTGATAATGAGGAAGAAGAAAATGTCACAAACTGAGCAACTTTCATATATAGCTGGTCAGGCCGCCGATGCGAGGCTAAACCTTGAACTTGAAACTGACGGCATGGTTATCAACCTTGGCCCGCAACACCCAGCAACTCATGGCACCCTTCGTCTAGTGGCTCGGCTGGAAGGCGAAGAAGTTGTAGAGGCAGAACCCATTATGGGCTACATGCACCGAGGCTATGAAAAGCTGGCAGAAGTTAGAACCTATCTACAGGTCACAGCCTTGATAAATCGCATTGATTGGTTGGGTAGCTTTGCAAATGAGGTACCGTTCATCTTGGGGGCAGAACAGCTAATGGAAATTGAGGTTCCTGATAGAGCCCGCTGGATTCGCACCCTGCTATTTGAGCTTTCTCGTATTGCAAATATCTCTTTGTTCTTAGGCGAGATGGGTCTTCAGCTAGGTGCTGTCACGCCAGCCTTTTTTGCGTTTCGTGACCGTGAATTTGTGTTAAACCAGATTGAGCAAGTGACTGGTGGGCGCTTCCATCCGAATTTTGATCGCATCGGTGGGTTAAAAGATGACCTGCCAGCTGGTTGGATTGCTGAAACAAAAAGCGTGATGAAGCGAATGCGAACATTTTGTGACGAGATTGAAGATTTGTTGGTAGGGAACGAAGTGTTTGAAACTCGCATGCGAGGCATCGGGGTTATTCCAGCAGAGGTTGGGTTGTCTTATGGGCTTTCTGGGGCAAACATTCGAGCTAGCGGAGTTGACTGGGATTTAAGAAGAGATGAGCCAGTAGGTTTGGTTTATGACCAACTAGATTGGAAAGTTTGGACTCATCCAGACGGCGATTCTTTTGCTAGATATTGGGTGCGCGTTCAAGAAGTAAGAGAAGCCACCAAGATGGTTGAACAAATCCTTGACGGTTTGCCATCGGGGCCAATAATGGCAAAGGTTCCTCGAATAATTAAAGTGCCAAAGGGTGAGGCTTATATTCAAACTGAAAATCCATTGGGCGCGATGGGCTATTACATAATCTCAAAAGGCGACCTGACGCCTTTCCGCTTGAAGATTCGCTCAGCATCTTTTAACAATATTTCAATCACTCCGTGGCTACTCAAGGGCACACTTGTTCCAGACATCATCACCATATTAGGTAGCCTCTATTTCATTTTGGGAGACATAGACAGATGAGGATAAAGAAATGAGCATCTTTGCCATTGAATTGGCATTTTGGCAACAGACCATAATCAAGATGGTCGTAGTGGCAGCTGTCATTCCAGCAGCAGCTCTAGTTTTGGGATATGTGTTTTTGCTAAAGATGATGAGCTTTATGCAGAGTCGGCTTGGGCCGATGGAAGCTGGCCCCCACGGAACCCTACAACTATTGGCAGACGGGCTCAAGTTCTTACAGAAAGAAGACATTTTCCCAGACAAGGCAGACCGCAGATTGTTTGCCCTAGCACCAGTGGTGGTGCTTGTTTCAACCTTTCTTTTGTTCGTGGCTTTACCTGTTAGCCCAGAAGGAATAGTCGCCCGCCTAGACACTGGCATCTTTTATGCTCTAGCGGTTTCGTCTTTGTCAGTTGTTGGGATAATGATTGCAGGTTGGTCATCTGCTAATAAATATGCTCTGATGGGGTCGCTCCGTGCTGCTGGCCAGCTAATTGCCTATGAACTTCCGCTGGTGCTAGCAGTTGTTGGCGTGGTGATTCAGGCAGGAACGCTTGACTTACAAGGCATAGTTTTGGCGCAAGCAAATGGTGAAATCTTTGGATGGGGCGCGATTGGAAATCCATTCATCCTCACGCAGTTTGTGGGCTTTGCAATTTTTCTCACTGCTGTTCAAGCTGAGCTAACCCAGCCACCATTTGACATGCCAGTTGCTGAAAGTGAAATCGTGGGTGGCTATCAAGTTGAATATACAGGCTTTAGATTCCTATTCTTTTTTATGGCAGAGTTTGGAACAGCCTTTGTATTCGCTGGGCTTGCTTCGGTGTTGTTTTTGGGCGGATGGTACTTCCCTGGCTTTGACACTTGAAGCAATTGGCTCAATCTAGTTGGCCCAATAATTATGGTGGTTAAAATTATGGCAGTTGCTTTCTTAGTGTTTTGGGTTCGCTTCACATTTCCACGTTTTAGAGAAGACCAACTTCAAAAGATTGCATGGAAATACTTGATTCCACTTGCACTTTTAAACATTGCCGTAACTGCTGTATTGAAAGTGGCACTATAAAACTATAAGAGAGGAGCAAAAGAAATAATATGAAAACAAAAAAGATACGAATGCCAGGATTCTTTAAAGGGCTAAAAGTCACCTTTATGACAATGCTAAAGACACTGTTTCCAGGCGGGCTGAAGAAACCGGTGCCAAACCCATCAGCGGGGGCACACACCGTTCAGTATCCTCGCGTGAAAGAACTTCCTCCGACTAGAGCTAGAGGTGTCATTGCCCTACACACTGAAAACTGCACCGCCTGTATGTTGTGTGCCAGAGAGTGCCCAGATTGGTGCATTTATATTGAAGGGCACAAAGAGCTTGCCCCGCCGAGACGAGAGGGCGGAAAGCCGAGGCAGGTCAACAAACTAGATCGCTTTGACATTGACTTCGCTCTCTGTATGTATTGTGGTATTTGTGTAGAAGTATGTCCGTTTGATGCACTTTTCTGGAGCCCTGAATTTGAATACTCTGAGCCAAAGATTGACGACTTACTACACGATTCAAAACGTTTAACGAATTGGATGGACACAGTTCCTAGTTTCACAGAATATGAAGATGGCTCTGAACAAAAAGTTCGCGCAGTGCCCGACCCAGTGGAGAAAGTCTAATGGTTGCACAAAACATCGCCTTTGGAGTTATGGTCGGCATTATGGGGCTTTCTGCCATTCGCGTGGTCACCACCAGAAATGTTGTTCATGCTGCTCTTTATTTAATGGTGGTGTTGGCAACTGTGGCAGGGCTGTTTCTTTTGTTGGGGGCAGAGTTTCTTGGCATTACCCAAGTTCTCATATATATAGGTGCTGTGATTGTGCTGTTCTTGTTCGGTATTATGCTCACAGGAGCCCGCATTGGCAAAGAAAAGTTGTTAAGCCATAGGAATAAAGTGCCAGCTTTAATGATTGCTACAGTTATAACGGCTGTTAGTATTTATGCAGCCATTGATTATTTTGGGGCAGACAAACTCCCTGAAGAAACAAGAACCAGCACTAAAGAAGTCGCCAATTCTCTATTTTCACAATACATCATTCCATTTGAAGTAGCATCAGTTTTGCTTTTGGCAGCATTAATTGGGGCGATTGTAATAGCACGGCGAGAACCACACGAGGAGAACCTAACGAAATGACAGTCACCCAGTTTGTAATTGCCTCTGCAGTGCTGTTTTCCATTGGGGTTTATGGCGTGCTTGTCAGACGAAGCGCGGTTATGGTGTTGATGTCAGTAGAGCTGATATTGAATTCTGTAAATATCAACTTAGTAGCATTTGGGGCATTACACGACAACATTGCTGGTGAAGTTTTTGCATTGTTCGTTATTACGGTGGCAGCAGCTGAGGTGGGTGTGGGGCTTGCCTTAGTGTTGCTCATATTTAGAAATCGCAAGAACATAAACATTCACGAAGTGGACTTAATGAAAGGCTGATTGAGAGATGACCGCAACAATATTTGCAGCAGCAGAAACCTCGACAGAAGCAGCTCATCAAGCAACGGGCTGGTTCCTAGACAACATTTGGATTCTGCCACTCATGCCCGCATTGTCATTTTTTGCCATCTTGTTTTTAGGAAAGAAGATGCGTTGTCGTGGTTCTGACCCAGGGTTGCTCACAACAGGATTGGCACTGGCATTTTCAATTGCTGCTGGCATTCAGTGGCTTGGTTCAGTTGGGGAAGGTGGAACCCTTCCAGTGGTTGGGGAGTGGAAATGGTATTCTGCTGCAGGATTTGATTTGAGCGTAGGAACTCTGGTGGATGGCTTAACAATTGCAATGATATTTGTTGTGTCGCTGGTATCTTTTTTGGTTCATGTTTATTCAACCGATTATGTGAAAGGCGATAGGCGCTACACCCATTACTTTGCTTTCTTATCGTTATTTACGGCATCTATGCTTTTGCTGGTGATTTCTAATTCAACCATCCAAATGATTGTGGCATGGGAGCTGGTGGGAGTGTGCTCGTTTTCACTCATTAGCCACTGGTGGGAAGACAAGTCAAATTCTGGTGCTGGGCTTAAAGCCATGCTCACCAACCGAGTGGGCGATATAGGCTTGCTCATCGGGGTTGCTATCTTATTCTTTGCAGCAGGTGGAACATTTTCAGTTCTAGAGATAAACTCGCTAGCACTTTCTGGGGGCATATCTCACCTAGTGCTTTTGGTTGCAGCTTGTGCTTTGCTGGCAGCAGTGGCATCTAAGTCAGGGCAGTTTCCATTATATACATGGTTGCCAGATGCTATGGCTGGACCAACTCCAGTATCTGCCCTAATACATGCTGCCACTATGGTTGTGGCGGGAGTATTTTTAGTGGCAAGGCTCTATGGAGTTTTCTTTGAGGGCTTTGCCATTGCTGGCTCTTCCATCAACCTCTTAGCACTTATTGGTGCAGCCACTACTATATTTGGCGCCACCTTAGCTTTTGCTCAAACCGATATTAAACGGGTTTTAGCATATTCCACTATTAGCCAGCTTGGCTATATGGTAATGGCGTTGGGGGTAGGAGCATGGACAGCTGCAATATTTCATCTGTTCACTCACGCCTTCTTCAAGGCATGCCTATTTTTGGGGTCAGGGTCGGTCAGCCACGCTGCTGGAGGAACATTTGATATGCGAAAAATGGGCGGGCTGAAGCAGCATATGCCCCACACATATAAAACATTTTTAATCGCTTCACTTGCTCTGGCAGGCGTGGCACCGTTGGCAGGTTTTTGGTCAAAAGATGAAATCCTAGCAGGCACAGGAGGTTGGGGAATATTTGGTGGCACTGGTGGAAACGGAGCCTACACTCTTATGATTGTGATGGGGCTTATCACAACTGCTCTAACAGCAGCCTATATGACCAGATGCGTATATATGACTTTCCACGGCGATTATCGTGGTGAGGGGCACCCACACGAATCAGGCAAACGCATTGTGGTTCCGCTTTGGGTGTTGGCAGGGTTAGCGACAGTTGCTGGCTTAGTAAACCTACCCAAAGGATTTCAGCTTGTGCCAAAGAGTTGGACTGAAAGGTTTGGGCACTTCATAGAACCACACGGAGTTACATATTTCCCAAAGATTGAACACGCAACCCCATCTTGGACGCTTGGCATCTTTTCAATCATTGTGGCTGGGGCAGGCATTTCTCTAACCGTTTTATATATTAAGCGAAAACAACAAATAGCTGAGAGAACAAGTCAAAGCAAACTAGCTTCTGTTGGCTACAACATTTTAGTGAACAAGTATTACCTCGACCATCTATATTCTGGCATCATCACAAAAACAGTTAGAGGGCCATTGGCCGCTGGGGTTAATCGTTTTGACAAAACTGTTATTGATGGAGTAGTAAATGCCGCTGGCAAAACTTCGGTGGCTGCTGGAAACATCATCTATAACCAAATCGATCAAAAAATCGTAGACGGGCTTGTAAATGCTACCGCAATTCAAACCGAAGAAGCAGGTGAGGAACTGCGAAAAATACAAACTGGCAAAGTTCAGCACTACGGCAGCATAATGTTTGCTTCTGCTATCGTGTTTACACTTTTAATAATCATTTTCATATAGGAGCCAAATAACTTTCAATCAGAAATTTTAAATACACATATAAAAAGGAGAATAAGGAGAAAGAAATATGAATCAATTTTTAGATGATTTTGGATTGAGCATCATGGTATTTGTTCCGCTCATAACGGGGCTTATCATCATGCTCATCCCACGAGCAAAAGAGGAGCTCATAAAGCAATTGGCGCTGGGGAGCTCACTTGCCACGCTCGGATGGGCGATACTGCTGACGGTGCGATTTGATATTGATAACGCCTCAACTCTCCAATTTGTAGTAGATACAGATTGGATAACCGCTATCGGCAGCAGATACATAATGGGTATTGATGGGCTTGCTCTTCCATTGATCTTGCTCACAACGTTGATTGTTCCGCTGTGTATAATTTATTCCTTTAACCATTGGCCTGAGCCAGCTAACCCCAAGTCATTTTTAACGCTCATTTTGATTTTAGAAACTGGAATGCTTGGGACATTTGTGGCACAAGACCTCATCTTGTTCTTCGTCTTCTTTGAAGTTGTGCTTTTGCCAATGTATTTTATGATTGGTGTTTGGGGTGGGCAAAATCGGCGCTATGCCTCGCTAAAGTTTTTCCTTTACACACTATTTGGTTCGGCGCTGATGCTCATTAGTTTTCTAGCGCTCTATTTCTTAGCTGATGGAACTGCCGCTGGGCTAGATGTTGTTAATACATTTGACATGAGAGCATTGAGCGATGGAGCTACGGGAGCAATTGCCAGAACCAGCCAGCTCTGGATTTTTGCTGGAATGTTTTTGGGGTTTGGTGTGAAAGTTCCAATATTTCCATTTCACACATGGCTGCCCGATGCCCACACTGAAGCGCCTACTGTTGGGTCGGTGATTTTGGCAGCCGTATTATTAAAGCTCGGAACTTATGGGTTTGTGCGAATTGCCATTCCGATATTGCCAGAAGCTGCCAGTGCATGGGCGCCAGTTATAGGCGTTCTTGCAGTTATTGGAATTATTTATGGAGCCTTAGGGTGTTTGGCGCAAAAAGACTTAAAGCGGTTGATTGCCTTTTCATCGGTTGCACATATGGGGTTTGTGATGTTAGGCATCGCCACCCTGACCAACATCGGCATCACAGCTGCTGTGTTTGGAATGGTTGCACACGGCCTCATAACTGGGATGCTGTTTTTTCTCGCTGGTTCCATCAAAGAGCGCTATCACACATTAGATATGTCAAAGCTAGGCGGGTTGCTTACTGATGCCCCTCGCATGGGTTGGGTTGTAGCGTTTTGCGCTATGGCGTCTTTGGGGTTGCCAGGGCTGGCAGGCTTTTGGGGGGAATTCCCAGTTATCTTGGCATCGTATTCCCCCGCAGCCATTTTAAGTGAGTCAATGTTTAGAACATTTATGGTTATAGCTGCTGTGGGAACTGTTCTGGCAGCTGGCTACCTTTTGTGGATGCTACAAAAAGCTGCATTTGGAACTGCCGGCGGAGGCTCAGTTGATTTAACTCCTGGGGCAACACCGCATAACGGAGATGGAGACGACCATCTTCCTAAAGCCAACACTGCCATTAAAGACACAACTAAACGGGAGTGGATAGCATGGGCGCCGCTCCTAGTTTTGATTTTGGGGCTGGGCGTTTATCCACGATTAGTTCATGAGGTGGTGGAGCCAGCTACAGAAAAATCTCTCGAAATTAATGTTGGAAACATTAAGTATGATTGCCTAGAGCTTTCCCCAAGCTCAGCCACCGATTGCTTCAATGAGATAAGAAACAGAAATGGTTAGGCAAAAAACACTTATAACTGATATTTAATCGTCTTAACTATAAAACAATAATTTGATAAATGATATTCGCACTAGCAGAGTCAATAATTGAACCATTAGCTGAGTTTTCGCGCCCAGCTATTGATTGGCACGCTCTTTCCCCTGAGCTAACACTTTTGGGAGTGGGCGTTTTAGTGACGGTGCTAGACATTCTTTACAAAGAGCGGGGTAAGCAGATAATGTTGGTCATAACGGGTCTAGGATTTTTGGCCGCACTCATCCCCATCATTACACTTGCTGTTGATGGCGTGGCATCTGAACCGCGTATTTTATTTAACGGCGCCTATGTGGTTGATGGCTTTTCACTCATTTTGAAGGCGATGTTTTTGATAGCAGGCTATGTAGTTGTGTTGCTGTCAAGTCAATATGTGGCAGATGGGGACTATTGGGAAAATGAATATTATGGGTTGCTAAGTGCATCATTGCTTGGAATGTTGGTGATGACTTCAGCTCGTGACCTAATTACAATATTTGTGGCACTAGAACTTCTTTCCATCCCGATTTACATGCTTGCCACTTGGAATAAGCGAAATCCAAAGGGCAATGAAGCTGGCATTAAATATTATCTCACAGGAGTTTTTGCTTCGGGCATAATGCTCTATGGAATGTCGCTCATTTTTGGTGCTTCGGGAAGCACCATTCTTAAAGATATATTTAGCTCACCCGACTTTTTGCGTTCTGAGTCAAGTGCATTTGTAGTTCTAGGAATTGTTTTTTCACTGTCTGCTTTTGCATTCAAGGTTTCTGGCTTTCCATTCCACACTTGGGCGCCCGATACTTATGAAGGCGCACCGACCCCAGTAACCGCATTTTTGTCGGTGGCATCTAAAGCTGCTGGCTTTGTGGCACTCATGCAACTTATCGTGGTGGGATTTTATGGAAGAGAAGATGTATATGCTCCGCTGATGTGGTTTTTGGCGGCAGCCTCAATGACGGGTGGAAACATCATCGCTCTTCGCCAGAAAAACATTGTTCGCTTGATGGCATATTCAGGCGTGGCACAAGCTGGGTTTATGCTGGCGCCGTTGGCAGTGGTTGGAGTTTCAACTACATCAGCCGACCAAGGCATCTCATCAATCATTGCATATTTGGTGATTTATACCGCTATGAACCTAGGTGTCTTTGGCATTATTTTGGTGGTGGCTAGACGAACCAGAAGTGGGGATGTGAAATCTTACAATGGGCTTTTCTCGGTGGCGCCAACTATGGCTGTGTTAATGACGATATTTTTAATGTCGCTTGCTGGGGTCCCACCGCTGGGAGGCTGGTACGCTAAGTTCTCAATCTTTAGAGCCTTGATTTCTGCTAACACAGTTTCAGGATATGTGCTTGCTGGTGTTGCTGCCGTTAACACTGTGATAGCGCTGGGATATTACGGACGCCTTGCTGCCCGAATGTGGTTTGAAAAACCTGCTGAAGAACTTGAAATCGTTGGCGGTGCCAGTGAAATTGGAAGCAGCGAAAATGCTGAAGTCGAAAATGGAAGCGATGTAAGTGTGGAAAATGCCTATGAAAAACAAATTGTTGGAGTGAAGCAAACGATAAAGGCCCCATTTAGTTTGGGGATAGCTCTTGGCATTACTCTCATAGCCACATTGTTATTTGGCATAGTTCCAGGAACCCTCACTCATTTCACGACTGTCAGCTTGTTTTAACCTCTAACTCATTTTCACCCATATTTCTAAGCTCTATTTTTAATTTGCTTTTTTGTCGCTAATTTGTTTCCTTTCACATTTTCTATTCTGTAAATAAACCAACCACAAATAAAATTGTCTTATGACCACTATGTCGTTTGAAGAGTTTATGGACTTAGCTCTCTATGGAGAAGCTAAAGATTGTGCCGGGTATTATCAATCGTCAGCAGACCACCGTTCTTCTAGGAGAGGTGATTACATTACCAGTGTAGAAGTCGGGCCGCTTTTTGGTGCAGTGATTGCAAGGGCATTAGATATATGGTGGAAAGAATATGGTTGCCCAAACCCGTTTTATGTGTTTGATGCTGGGGCATCGGTTGGCACACTAGCCCGCACGATATTTCATGCCGAACCAATGTGTAAAGATGCCCTTAAATATGTTTTGGTTGAAAGGTCAAGTGCCTTAATTGAGGCACAAAAAGAATTGTGTGACATCAACCCAAACATCTTGAGCTTGAAGTCGAGCCCCCCTGATTACATTCCATTTGAAGAGGTAGAAGTTGGGGTGATTATTGCAAACGAACTTTTAGATAACTTGCCAGTAGCGCTATTTCAGAAAACCCAAGACGGCTGGCAAGAAATTTCAGTTTCAATGGAAGAAGTCAACGATAATAATAAAGTCAACGATAATAATAATGCGCACAAAAAAGAAATCGCTTATAAAGAAATTCTCACAAACACTGCTGAAGCAGACACCCAGCTAGCAGACCAGTTTTTACCAAATGCTAGTGTGGGAGATGTCATTCCAATCCAAAAGCAAGCAGCTCTTTGGTTGAAAAGCGCCAGTGAGGTTTTGAAACAAGGACGAATCCTAATTTTTGACTATGGCGTAGAAGCCACAGCTGACTTTGCGGCCCGCCCTAATCGTGATTGGCTAAGAACTTATATCGCTCATAGTAGGGGAGGTTCTATCTATGAAATGGTTAGCGAACAAGACATTACATGTGAAATTGCTTTTGACCAGCTCAGTCATTGTGCCGATGCGCTAGAAATGGAAACACAAATTCAAACACAAGAGGAGTTTCTCAAGCAGTGGGGCATTGACGGGCTAGTTGCAGAGGCAGATTCTATAAAGCCGAGCGACTTAACAAACCTAGAAACAATAGAACTCCATAGCCGAAAAGTTGAAGCCGAAGCATTGCTAGACAAATCTGGGCTAGGTTCGCATTTTGTTGCGCAACTCAAAATAGAAAAATAAATATCAAAACTTACCAAAGAATCCATTGTTGGCAATGAATAATGCCACAGGCCATCAAATTATAAATGGTTAGCGCTGAAAAGCTAAAGCAGTGAGCTTATAATTTAGATCCAGCCCTAACAGCACGGAAAGAAATTCCAAAAATAAATGCAGCACATATAAAGACCGCCCAGTTTGCGGGGCCAATAATATTAATAGTTGAAGAATCGCGGATACTAGTATATGGCCGAAAATCAGCTGTTAAAAATCTAAAAATAAAGGCTGAATGAACTGCCATCAGCCCAAAGCTAACAAACATAAATGGCGCAGCGGGCATTTTATTTGAACGATACCCAAAGGCTATGAGCAATAGTAAGGCAAGAATTATCAAAAGTGTAAGTATTCCAAGAACACGATACTCTTTATCAAATAAATTAGCCGAAACATTATCTAAGAGAATTCCATCAGCATCAGTTCTGGCAACGTCATAGTCAAGTTTGGCAATACCATAGTCAAATGTCCAGATAGAGCACAACAAAACTACTAGAAGCCCACCGATGCTCAGCATATTGCGTTTTGGAATTGGAGCGTCATACCCAAATTCCACTATTCTATTTGGCTCACTCATTTTAGATATTTGGAAAAGCAATCCAACTGAGGCACCCAAGACCAACCAGATACCAACTGCCTCATCAAGGCGTGAGATAGTGTTATTGAAAATAGCAGCTAATACGGTAATGACCCCTGCCAATCCAATTGTTGTGATATAGAGATTTCTTGGAATGCCGAAGGGCTTTTTAAGCAACCCCCCAAAGGTCAATATCCCCAGGATGAACATTATAATACCATAGCCAAATCCAAGTATGCCAAGAGATGAAGCATCAGCAAATGAAGGAGTGTTAGGGCCACCTTCTTCAAAATGGAACCATGGAAGTAATGTTCCAGCAATTATTTGCCCGCCTAAAATAAATATGGTAGCCAAGAACCACCATTCGGGCCAATACATTTGTTTTGGGTTTATTAGCTTAAGGAAAGATAATTTTTTGGAAGACGAATTGTCAGAAGACGAATCACTAGATTTTTCTGTAGTTTCTGCTGTCATAATAATTTTCTATTCTTTTGTTTTCTTTGGTTGTGCTTATATTGCTGAAGTTCTACTTTGAAGCAAAGATTATCAATCTAAATTAAGATTTAGCCCCAGCCCTCACAGAGTGAACGGAGATAGCAAAAATAATTGCAGCACATATAAAGATAACCCAGTTTGCGGCCTCTGCCCCTGGAGAGCTCAAAGGCACAGTAGACGCAGCCTGGGGCGTCAATATTCTAAATATGAATGGTGTATGTAATGTCATTAGCCCAAGGCTAAATAGTAAGAAGGGGGCAGCTGGCATTTCTTTTTTTTGTTTTGAATTTATATTTAAAACTCTTCCAGCAACCACTAAAGCAAATAAGGCGGCAATCAGCAACACAGTAAGTATTCCAAGCACTCGGTATTCTGGACTAAAAAGTTTTATGCCTTTGGTCAGGTCAAATAGACTGTCTGGGTTAAGGTTGCTTAAAGCACTAGTAGGATTTGATTCGTCAGCTTGGATGAGTTGCGATAAGCTCTCAAGTGGTATTTTTGATGCATAGTTAAATGATAAAGTAGCAACAAGGGCAATTATTAGTAACCCACCAATATTTAACATATTGCATTTTGATATCTTTGAGTTGAACCCAAAAGTTGCTTTTTCTTTGGAATTTATTATCCTAAAACCTTGCCCCGCAATTAAAGATGTGCCAGCTAGGGCTATGTAGAGTCCGTAGCTTTCTTTGAAATCTAAAAGCGTATTATCAAAGATAGCCGCTAAAACAATTGCTACTCCTGCGAAACCGATAGTAGAAACATAGAGCTTCTTTGGGATGCCAAAGGGTTTGTCAAACAATCCAGCAAACAACAACACACCCAAAATAAACATTATTATTCCATACCCAAATCCAAATCGCCCAACACCTACGGCTTCTGCAATACTACGGCTAGGAGTAGCAAAAAGTGAGTCAAGGAAACGAGCTAAAAGACCCAATGATTCTGCGCGATCAGGGTCGCTTTCTGACAAGACGGTTTCAAGTAGTGATGTAAAAAAAGATTTTGTTTGTCGAAACCATGGGAGCAGCGAGCCACCAATCATAAGCAATCCACCAATAGGGATGAGAATATATAGATACCAGTCACGCCCCCCTGTTTGCATTAGTTTGAGGAGAGCTGATGCTTCTGGTTTTTTTGAAGATGAAACGTTTGAAGTCGAGTCAGTAGATGGCTTTGATTTACTGTCTGTCACATCTTCTGTAGCATCTGATGACATTGTGTTTCCCTCCTCTAGTTCAGCTTAGGGCAAGCTTCCATTATTAAGCAAAATTGCTATTAATAAATTAGTAAAACTGCCAACCTATAATTAAGAATAGTATTTTTTGATTACCAACTGGTATTTTACTTGTTTCAAAACATATACTTATCTTCCCCTCAGTGCCAACAAAACATTATAATTAGCACGAATACTCTACAGATTACAAAGCCAAGATTAAGATGTGCCACGAGTCCTAGTTCAGGAAGGGCGGTTTATACTCGATTTGGTTATAGAGACAACTACTTTTGGGCAAGAAGAATTGGCCTCTATTGGGGCTGGTAGCACTCTAGCGGGTGGCTCAATAATTAGGTCAGACGATTTCCAATATAGCTGGAACAACCAACGTGCAGATGTTCCTTGGTCTATTCCTCTTTTATTGCCATAGACTGCTGTTTCTGTGATTCCTGTTGCTTAAATTGATCTATCTTTGAAAGTATTGCGTTCCCAGAAGACGCTATCGTCATATCCTTGAATGGTCTTATTTGTCTCTGCCATTTCAAGACGTTTTTCTGCCAAACAGGCATACTCTTCATCTATTTCAATACCCACATAGCTTCGCCCAAGCTTTTTTGCCACAACTGATGTAGTGCCAGAGCCAAGGAATGGGTCAAAGATAATATCATTTGGTTTTGAGCTGGCAAGCAGGATTTTTGCAACAAGCTTTTCAGGTTTTTGTGTTGGGTGGTCTGTGTTTTCAGGCATAGACCAAAAAGGAATTGTTATGTCAGTCCAGAGGTTTGAAGGGTGGGTTAGCCGATATTTTTCGTTTGCTTCCTCTTTCCAATCTTTTGCCTTACCAGAGTTATCGCGATAGGGAGCAATCACCTTTCTCTTCATCTTTACCTCATCAACATCAAAGTGGTATTCCTTAGACATTGTGCAGAACCAAATATCTTCAGAGCTATTTTTCCAATTTGTTTTTGATCCCCGCCCTTTTTCTCTTTCAAATGTGATACGATTTTGAACCTCAAAATATTTTTGGGCGACATTAAAGACTGCCCCTGATGACTTCCAGTCGCCACAAATATAAATTGAAGCTGTCGGTTTTAGCAGGCGAACTATTTGACTAACCCAAGAATCAAGCCACTTTTCATATTTTTCAGATTCCATCTCCTTAAAAGTGGTGAGGTTAAAAGTTTTACTGAGATTATAAGGAGGGTCGACAAAAACCAAGTCAATAAATTTGTCTGGCAGATAATCTAAAACCTCAAAAACATCTTGGTGAATTGTTTTATTTAAGATGTCGTTTGTAGAAATTGCTTTATTTGTTTTGGGATGTGTTTTGGATTTTATCTTCAGGAGACGTTTTTTATAGCGCTGCCTCTCACTTTCACACAGGCTAATAGTGCGATTGTTTGGCGCACGATTTTTTAAAGAGACACGACTTCTTCGCAAAACCTTATTCATATAACAAATATTAGGCTTAACAAGCATTAGATTAGTGTCAAATCTTAGACTGGTGGAGCTGATGGGACTCGAACCCACGACCCCCTGCTTGCAAAGCAGGTGCTCTAGCCAACTGAGCTACAGCCCCATTTTGGTTTCTGTTAAAACTTTTGCACTAAAATAATATCTTTTTGCTATTCATTTAGCTTTAAAATGTTTAAGCAGACATATTTATTCTATCTATTATTATTTACCATCTAAGAGAATTAAAAACCATAGAGAATCAATAAATCGTGGAAAACTAAAAAGATGCTTGACATTCGCCTTATAAGAAAAGAACCAGAGATGGTGAGTCAAGCCCTTGTTACCCGTGGCGAAAATCCCGACCTAATTAAAGAGGTGCTACGTTTGGATGAAAAATATCGTGGGCTAGAGTCAGAAAGCGAGAAATTGCGTGCAGATGTGAAGCGACTTTCAAAAGAGTTTGCCAAGACAAAAGATGAGGCGATAGCTAAAAAATCAAAGGCATTAGGCGAAAAAGAAACTCAATTAGAAGCAGAAGCCACCGCCGCCAAGAAAGCCAGAGATGATTTGTTGCTTGCTACTCCTAATATTCCTAGTTCAGATTGCCCAGCAGGTGAGTCTCATGAAGAAAACGCTAAAGCAGAAGGGTTAGATTTAGAAATAGAGCCACTTGAATTTAACAAAAACAAATTTGCGCCACATCAGCAAGTGCCACATTTTGAGTTTGCCGAAGAAATGGGCATTTTAGATATGAAGCGGGCAGTGAAAATCGCAGGGCCGATGTTTGGAATGTTTCGGGCAGAGGGCGCTAAGTTAGCAAATGCACTTATTCAATATGGACTGGCATATAATCGTGACCTCTATGAAGAAATCCGCCCACCTAGTTTGGTGAAAACTGAAACACTAACCGCTACTGGGCATCTGCCTAAGTTTGCCGAAGATGCCTATAGTCTTGAAGATGGAAAACTCTGGGCAATCCCCACGGGTGAAGTTCCACTCACATATTTAATGGCAGATGAAATTATTGAAGTTGAAAAATTGCCGATGCGCCTTATGGCATATACGCCGTGCTACAGAAGAGAGGCTGGTTCAGCTGGACAACAAACCAGAGGAATGTTACGGGTTCATGAGTTTGACAAGGTTGAGATTCTGGCGTACGTTGCCCCCGAACAAGCCCAAGAACTTCACATGGAATTGCTCAACCGAGCAGCAGGGCTTGTTCATTCCCTTGGGCTTACACATCGCATTACAGACATTTGCACGGGCGACTTAGGGAATTCTTCTGCCAGAACTTTTGATGTGGAGGTCTATGCTCCAGGTGAAGACCGTTGGTTAGAGTGTTCATCGGTTTCTTGGTTTACTGATTATCAAGCTCGCCGAGCAAACATCCGATATAAAAACCCTGAAACTAAGAAGACCGAGTTCATTCACACTCTAAATGGGTCAGCAGTGGCAGTTCCCAGAGTTTGGACTGCCCTAGTTGAAACCCACAGACAAGCCGATGGTTCAATCCAAATTCCAGAACCTCTCCAAAAATATATGGATAGCGAAACTCACATAAAGCCTCTCTAGCTATTTTGAAATCGAAAGCAAATCCATTTTTTATGATTCAAGTGCTTGTTAGGAAATGCAATTTATAGCTAGTAAACTGGCTAAGTAATAATGATAAAGCGGGGCTTTAAATTTTTGGTTGGGATAACTCTGCTAATGTCTTTAGCACTTACCTCTTGTAATCATATTGTTAATAGTGCGATAGGTGAAGCCAATATACAAATATCAGCGGGAAGTTTTATTGACAGTGGATGTGTGATTAATACCAATGCTGATTTATTATGTTGGGCAGACGGAAACTTGGAAAAAGTTTTTATGGGGGCCGGGCAAGTCTTACCAGCGAGCAACCTTCAAAATGGTTGTGTGCTTACTACTGACGATAATTTATGGTGTTGGGATGAAGGCGAGCCTGCTAAAGAAGTCATAAAAAACATCCAACAAGTTTGGACAGGAAGCCATGCTAGAGGAGGTTGTGCAATAAGTTTGAGTGATGATTTATGGTGTTGGATGGGGCGAACATCTTCCAATGCTCGCCCAGAAAAAATTCTTGATGATGTAAAACGAGTTATGGTGCTAAGCGCATGCGCGACGAATGCAGATAATCAATTATGGTGTTGGCGAGATGGTCAAAGCCCTTCAAAGCAAGTTTCCGCACTGAGCAATATTGAAGAAGGGTGTGCAGTTAATTTAACAGATAGCTTGTTGTGTTGGTATGGGAACAATCCTCCTAAAGAACGTCTTAGCGATGTAGAAATGAGTTTGCTGGGTAGCAACATCAATGAAGGTTGTGCGATAAAACTAGATGGTGTGCTGTGGTGCTGGAGTTATGGCGAGTTCCCAGAGTTAATTCTTCAAAATGTAAAACAAATTTCATCTCTGAGCCATGCAAGAAATGGCTGTGCTCTCAATGAAAACGATGAATTATTATGTTGGGGAAACGATGAAGGTCCAAAAGAAATCATCCAAAACATTAGCCAAGTTTTACCTGAAAGTGATTTAATAGATGGTTGTGTGCTTAACAAAAATGATGAAGTGTGGTGTTGGGATAACAGCAGCCCGCCAGAAATGGTTTTTGATGGAGTAAAAGAAATTTCATCTGTAAGCACAGCTAGAAATGGATGTGTCCTTGATAAAGGCGATATTTTGTGGTGCTGGAAAGGTAGTGTTTCTCCAGAGCCAATTCTTAAAGATACAAAACAAGTTTCGCTTTTCAGTGATGTGGATGACGGATGCGCTGTAAGCAAAAAGGATGAGTTATGGTGCTGGGGTGGACACGACAACCGTAGCCCTGAGCGGATTTCTATAGATGCATAATCTTTATTAAATTAGAAGTAATTGTTGAATATCTTTGTTACTTGGGGCGAATAAAAAATGAAGATGAAGAAGTTTACAAAGTTGCTTTTTGGAACTCTTGTTGGGTTGGGGATGCGCTAAATCAAAAGTCCGAGCCAAGCTGCGGCCACGCCTGCTGTTAGTGATGTTGCTACATAAAAAATTGCAGTTCCAATTCGTTTGCCTCTAGAAAGTTGTACGGCTTCTTGGCTCAGTGTAGAAAAAGTCGTCATTGAGCCGAGTGCGCCGATTCCAAATAAAATCACTATGTCAGAGCTATCGTTTGCGATAAGGCCCAGCAGAAACGACCCCATAATATTGATTAGCAGTGTGCCATAGGCAAACTTTTCTCTGTTGAGGTGGTGGGAAACAACAACACGGGCAATACTCCCAAGAGCAGCCAGTGCTAGAAATCCAAAAACAATCATTTAGCACTGCCCTCTGTGTTTTCCAAATGACTTCTTCGCCGAACGATGTAGCCCCACCAAGCAGCTATCAAGCCCAAAATAATTGACAGCAATCCGTATGAGATGCCGATGAAAATTTCACCGTTCCTTAATCGTTCGGCAATCTCAAGGGCAAACACAGAAAAAGTGGTGAGCGACCCACAGAATCCAGATGCCGCTGCTGTTAAAATCTCTTTTTGAAAGTGGGTTTTTTCCGCTAGTAACTCTGCCACCAAGCAACCCAAAATGGCGCTTCCTAAGACATTGAGTGCAAACACTGCCCATGGAAATCCACTATTTCCTAAATGCGAAACGATAATCCAGCGGATGCCAGCCCCCAGCACTCCGCCAACTGAAATGCTAAGAAGGGTAGAGGGCCTAAGCATATACTGGCTGGTTAGATTGTGATTTTCTTTTTTTCAAACCTGTTTTGCTTAATTTTTCTTTGGCTATTTCACTAGCCAATACTTTTTAAGTAGCTTGTTGTTCAATTTGAAACGAGTTGGCCAGAGTCGGCTTTTGTTTCACTGGTTTCTGCCGTCTCTTCTAGCGGGGCGTTCTCTGGCTCAATTTGTTTCTGTCTAGAATTTCGCAAACGTTTTCTTATGTTTAGAACCACAATCAAAACAATAAATGCAGCAAACAAAACTTCAAATGGAACCGACCAGCGAAGCGGATGAACTATCCATTCCCAAACCCTAGAAGGCAAGTCAATAATGAAATTCCAAATGGGCAAAAGTAGAAGTCGCCATTCATATCTCACGATTTCAAGCACTAGCCACCCTGCCACCAAAACACCGATAAGTGAGTAGCGCCAAACCTTCAGCTGTTTTTGTTCTTGCTCGCTTGTAGTTTCAGTTGAGTCAGTGGAAGCCCATACCATAACAATGCCTACCAAAATCCCGATAGCAATTCCCAGTCGGCCAGCACCCTGTTTTTGAATCCAAGCTTCTATGGTGCGGCGAAATTTCTCAGACTCAACGGAAAGCCAGTTGCCTGCAATATCTAACCAATTATTTGAAAGTGCCCCTTGAATTATTCGAATTTCCCACCAGCCGTAAATTGCTAGATATATTCCTGCCAGGACTAAAAACGCACCAGATATTTTGCCAATGTGTGGAATAATCTTTTTCATCAATACTGCTACTTCAGTTCGAGCCATTCCAGTAGCTAGAGTTAGGAATAAAACAATAAGGCTTAACCCTGCCCCATAGGCTAGAAACACTTGAACACTTGCAAACCATCCTTGTTCTCGAAATGAATTTAATAAGGCTACTAAAAATACAGGAGATGAACACCCTAGCGATACTATTGCAAAGGAAACTCCAAATAAGAATATTGAAACAAGGTTATTTTCCTTCCCACCTTTTTGAAGTCGAGGAATTTTTAAATTAATTTCTTTCCCAAGAATTAGCCAGACTCCCAAAGGAACCATTAAAAGGCCTAAAACAAAAGTTGCCCATTGCAGGTACTTTTTAACATCACCCTGGCTGAAAAGATGTGAGGTAACAAGACCAAAAGCCCCAAACAAAAGCAAAAAAGCAAGGCTCATTGTAAGCCCCACAACTAGGGCACGCAAAATATTTTTTGCACGATTCGTGCTTTCTTTGTCTGGGTCGCTACCTACAAAATAAATCAAATATGCTGGCAACATTGCAAAGCCACAAGGGTTAAATGCAGCTATCATCCCAGCGACAAGCGAAAAGAAAAGCAAGCTGGCAGGTGCCATAATTTGATTTTACAGTATCTGCTCAGCTTGCTCCCATTTTGGGTATGAGGCTATAGGCCGAAAGGAGGAAAACCTAGACCCTCATTTTTAAGAGGCCATTTGTTTAAGCTGCCTGAGCTTGCTCTTGTTCTTTGATAAGATTTTCAATCTCACCAGAAATTGGAACTTCTAGCACCTCAAACTCTGGCCGAGCAACCTTAGGAGGACGCCCGCGTCTCTTAGGCTGGTCAATAACTCCATTTTTGAAGAACTGACCACCCCAAACGCCATAACCAATCTGTTGTTCAACAGCGGTTTTTAGGCAGTCTTCCATTGCGCGACACTGAAGGCACACTTCTTTGGCGATTCTCACGTCAGGAATTTCCTCAGAGAAAAATATCTCAAGCATCAGCTTGTCATCAGGAATAGTTTCCAGCGCCTCATCGCGTAGCACTTGATCAAGTGCGTCCTTTCGCACCGCTACATCACGTCTAGCAATGTTTTTTCTGCGGGCGATACGACCACGAACAAAAGTGCGTGCGTCATCGCTTCGGCAGTATGCCTGCTTTTCTATTGTATTTTCTATTTTCTCGTTCATGGTTTGCTCCTTTTTTTGGTTAAAGAAAAAGCCCCCGGTTTTTCCGGGGGCCGTCAGTGATTTTTTAGTTTCTTAACTAATTCACATAGGCCTCCGGGGAATGTAGTGGTTCCAGTTTTTTGCCAACGTTCCTGTGAGTATGTCAAATCCGGCCCCCACTAGCATGGCTGATGACGCCAACGCTGACACACACAAAGATTCTTGCGCGCACAACATCTCGGGGCGAATTTGTTTTTCCATTACACAATCAAGTATAGAGCATTTTTTTAGGAATTGCACGCAATTAAAATTGTTTTGAATCTTAAGGCGCACTTTAACGTTACGAGAGCATTACAAAAACATTATGAAGCTCACTAATTAGGGCTCATTTTGTATTTCATACTGCCTCTATATTGAAAGTATTGAAAGGCGGTATATATATATATTGTGATGCTGTGGGGAAAAGTTAGTCTTTCAGTCTAAAGGTTTTGAGACCTTCTTTTTCGCCTTCAATTATTTCGCCCTTTTGTTCTAGATGTTTTAAGTGGGCATAAGTTTCACTCTCAGCCATTGTTCCCCATGAACGCGGTTTAAATAACCGCTCCATATAATCCACAACCGTTCCCTCAGTGAGCTCTGCCGCTGAACTTTTAATAGTGTCAAGCCGTTGTTCATGGTGTTCAATAATGTCATTGGAACGTTCCACCAAATTCTCAAATGGATGCCCGTGTGCTGGCAAAACAATTTTCACATCAGAAAAATCTGACATCCGTTCAAGCGAAGAAAAGAAGTCAGCCATAGGGTCAGGGCTTTCAGACATTCCAGCAATGTGGGGTGTGATGGTTGGAAGCACATGGTCGCCAGAAAGCATTAATCCATATTCGGGGTCATAGAGACAAAGGTGGTCTGCTGTGTGCCCTGGTGTGTGGATTGCCATCCATTCTCTTCTCGCCAGCTTGACAATTTGTTTGTCAGTTACATGTGCTGTGGGTTTTGGAGTGCGAAACCATTGTTGCTCTTGTTTACCCATAGCCTTCCAACGTTCAAGGTCTTCTTTTGAGCCAGGCAGTTGGCGGTCAGTGCCCCACGGAGTTTTAGAACCAGGTTTTGGCCAAAATGGAATGTTTGCTGTTTCGTCATCTTCATTTGCACTGTCTCCGCCAGCATCTTCAGCCCCACCCAAATTTTCGGTTGCCTCTTCTCCTTGCCAGAGAACTCTAAAGTTTTCATGTGTTACAATTTCTGCCCCGCTCTCTTCTCTCATCCGCTCAGCCCCACCAAAATGATCAAAGTGAGAATGCGTGACGATGACGGTGTGAACATCGCTTACTTTATAGTCAGCAAGCTCTAACCGTTTGACTAGGTATTCAAAGGATCTTGGCCCTGGAAGTCCAGGGTCAACAATTGCAAGTCCATTTTCATCTTCAAGCAAATAGCAGTTTACATGCCCAAGACCAGGCAGCTCAACTGGCAATTCCGAGCGAAGCACACAGGGGGCAATTTCTGTAATCGCTTCTGTAGCTGGCTCTTGTTCTTGCCTGCGATACTTTTTCTCTTCTGCCACTCTTTACTTTCTCTTATGGTGCTTTTACCCAATTTATTTTCGCTACTTGATTAACGTTGTCTTATTTTCCACTGATTGATTTCAAATCAACATCTAGGTTGAAAAAATGTTTACGATAAAAACGTAGCTCTTCAACTGAGAATTTAATATCTTCAGCTGCTCGGTGCTGGTCAGGCTTTTTCGGGGTGAGCCTATAGAAATCATCGCCCAGCCAACGTTTAACTAACTCTTTTATGCCTGAAACATCCAAGCAGCGATAGTGAAGATATTTGTCAATCTCTGGCATATAGGCTTTCAAAAAATTCCTATCCATCCAGATTGTGTTTCCACAAAGCGGAGAAGAATGAATGTTTGGAATATTGTCTTTAATAAAAGAAAGGGTTTGTTTGCATGCCTCTTCCAAACTGATAGTTGATTTTCTCACTTCTTCGGTCAGCCCATTTTTTTGGTGCATCGTTCGCACTGGCTCTCTCATTATTTTGAGATGGTTGTCTGGTTGATGGATAACCAAGTCAGGCCCTGCTGCTACTATGTCAAGGTCATCGGTAGTTATGAGGCTTGCGATTTCTAATATGTGGTCGCGCGAAGGGTCAAGCCCTGTCATCTCTAAATCAATCCAAGTAAGCACTAAATAAAGCCTAGTAAGGCTATGGGTCATTTTTCAATCGGTAAGCCATTTTTAAAATACAAAATTCAAATGGCTTCTTGAGTAAGTTATGAATAAAGAGACCGTGGAGAAAATAATGCCAGACAAAAATGCGGGGCAAGAGAATAAAACGGGTGAGCAAATAGAAATTCCAATAGCCAAAGTTGGCGACTACCCAGAAATTCAAATTCCAAAATATATTACCATTGGCGATGCTGGTGCTGATCTCTATGCCGCTGACTCTGTGAGCCTATCAGCAGGTGGGGGAAGAGAAGCTGTGCCAACTGGTGTAGCAGTGGCAATCCCCAAAGGTTATGCTGGGTTCATCCAGCCTAGAAGTGGGCTTGCCGTAAAACACGGCGTCACTTGTCTTAACACGCCAGGGCTTATTGATAGTGGCTATCGGGGCGAGTTAAAAGTTTTGCTCATAAACACTGACCCATCTGCTGATTACAAAGTAGAGATTGGCGATCGAATCGCTCAGCTAGTTATCCAAAAAGTTGAGCGGGCTGAGTTTGTGGAAGTAGACGAGCTAGACGAAACCGAACGCGGAACAGGCGGTTTTGGTTCAAGTGGCAAATAAAGTTGGATTGATTGGGCATGGCGCCATTGGCAGAGAGATTGCATCTGCCCTACTTGGCAAAAAAGAGCTTGGCAACGAAACAGAAAAAGAGCCTGAGAAAAAAAGATTTACCAGGGAAAAATCTAGCGACAAAAACTTTTCTGAACTAAAGCTGGTTGGGGTTTTTGACCCGTTTGCAAGCAGCATCGTTCCACAAAAAGTTGCCAGCCTAGAAGAACTCTGTTCTAGGAAGCCAGACATTATCATAGAAGCTGCTGGGCATGATGCCCTCGTGGTTTTTGGCGCGGAAATTCTCAAAAAAGGAATTGACCTTTTGGTGCTGAGCGCTGGAGCTCTTGGGAGGAAATGGGGACACGAAGAAAAAGCAGAGAGCCTAATGGAAGAGTTTCAACAAGTTTTAGGTGAGAAAAAATCTGGCAGGCTGCTAATTTCAACTGGGGCTATCGGTGGGTTAGATATTTTGGGTGCTGCCAAGCTGGCGGGGAAAATTGCCAGTGCTGAAATTATTTCTGAAAAGCCAGCAAGAAATCTGCTAGTACCAGAATTGCCAAAAGATGTAGTTGCTGCCATTGAAGCCGAAATAGAAAAGGATAAAAAAGGTGTGAGCTCTACTCCCATCACTGCTTTTAGTGGCAACGTTAGGGATGCTATAGAGCTATTCCCTCAATCTGCAAATGTATGTGCCACTGTTGGGTTTGCGACATTAGGGTTAGATGAAACCAAAGTCACCCTTATTGCCGATGCCAAGCTAGATACTGTCATACATCAAATTAATCTGATCGGAGCTGTTGGAACTTATGAGTTAAAATTCTCCAATCGTCCTTCAGAAAAAAATGAAAAGACCAGTGCGGTTGTTCCGTTTTCAGTTTTGCGCGCCTTAAAGCATTGGGCTGCTTTCAGGGCAGGCTCAAAAAACCTGAACGATACAAGCCCAATTTTTATTTAGCGACTGATTTTTGTCAATAACGTGTATTAAATAGCTCGCATTAAATAGTACGTGCGGGTTTTGCCCTTGCATACTGAGTAGCAAATTTTTGCTGGGGGATGGTTTTAGAGGTGCTACATGACCAGCACTGACTTCCCCCCACCCACGTGACATCACATTTCGCACACGCAAAAGGCTTTCTGCTCCACCGCCAACCCTTTTTCATTTTTGTAGAAAGTGACATTTTTTCAAATTTTCAAAAGTAGTATTCCATAAAAATATTAGGGCTAAACTCACAAAATTTATGGATTTCACAGGGTTCGGGCGAAATTTAAAAACCTATTTAATGTGCGCTTTACTAACTTCAATTTTTAGAGTCTAAGATAACAAAAAATATCTGTGGGCTACACACCAATGGTTACTCGCAAAATTTTGGCGAGGCTAAGGCGTAGGAACGCAAATCACTTGGCCAATAGATATTGCATCCTCATCAGTTATTGATGGGTTCCGTCTTAATATGTCAGCTAGAGTAACCCCAGCATATCTATCAGCAATAGCGCTCAAACTATCGCCTGATTGAATCGTGTAAGTTCTTAAACAATTGGGGATAGTGGGTGGAGTTGTTGGAGGTTGCGTTGTGGTGGTAACCTCGGGAAGGTTTTCTGGGAAAGGAATACAAATCTCTAACCCACCAAAAATTAAACTTGGGTCAGTTATCCTGCTGGGATTAAATGCCACAATGTCTTCAAATGAGATGCCAGCATATCGTTCGGCAATAACGCTTAAACTATCGCCATCTTGAACTACATAGCTTCTTGGGCAAGTTTCATTTATAGTGGTAGTCGTAAAAATACTTGGGTCAATAGTCGTAGGAGAACTAGTCGTAGGAGAAGGCACAGTTGCTAAAGGTGGCTCTTCAATCCTAGGTGTCGTGAGAGTAGTGTTTGTTCCAGTTGTAGCATCAGGCAATGGTTTGCTTGCATCGGTTCCCCCAGCACCACAAGCAGCCAGAAGTGCCACAAACAAAATTGGCAACCCCCCAGTCAAACATTTTTTGACAAATGTATTGCTAAAAAAGTTGAAGGAATTTCTACAAAAAATCATAGTGAATCAATCATGTTGTTTGTCTTGCGTCTCGGCAGATTTTTAAAACTGGGCTGAGTGAGCCCGAAGAGTTTTCTTCGTTGCACTTGCTACAAAGTTCAACATTTTCATCCACACATTTAAGCACCCATTCTAAATCGTCTGTCATAGATTGCCACTCTTCTATCTTTTTTGCTGTAGAACCCTCTTCAAGGCTTTCCACAAAAGTTTTTGTTCCCGACCTTATCTGGTCAGCAAGTTCATCGGGCAACCCTATTTCACTTTCCATCACCATAATTTTAGAATAGCACTCTTTTAGCCCGTTGTGTTTCATTATTTTTATTTTTGGAAAAAAGATGAATTCTAAATGCAAAATAATGGCTAAATTAAATATGGGTCGCTAGCTCATCAGGTAGAGCAGGAGACTTTTAATCTCAAGGTGCTGGGTTCGAGTCCCAGGCGACCCACTTGTTTCTTGCCGTTTAGGTTCTTTTCTTGCCCAACGCAATTTCCATCCCTAGAACACAGCGAAATTTATTCGCCGCTCAGGTTTGAATTTCTAAAAGCTTGATTTAGAATTAAAGAAAAGCTAAAAAAGGAGATTAACGATGAGCATTCAACTAGGAGACACCGCCCCTGATTTCACTGCTGACACTACAGAAGGTGAGATTTCATTTCACGATTGGAAAAAAGACAGCTGGGCAGTTTTATTTTCACACCCCAAAGATTTCACCCCAGTTTGCACCACCGAGTTGGGATACACAGCAAAGCTCAAGGATGAATTTGCTAAGCGCAATGTGAAGGTCATTGGGCTGTCATGTGACTCTATTGAAGATCATGAGAAATGGGCAAAAGACATTGAAGAAACTCAAGGGCAGTTGCCTAACTTCCCGATGATAGGCGATGCCGACCAAAAGGTTGCAAATGAATATGGGATGATTCACCCAAACGCCAACGACACTATGACCGTTCGTTCGGTGTTTGTGGTTGACGCTAATGACAAGGTACGCCTTATGATTACTTATCCAGCTTCAACAGGGAGGAACTTTGATGAGATTATTCGAGTTATTGATTCACTTCAACTAACAGATGGCCACAAAGTTGCCACCCCTGTGAACTGGAAACAAGGCGATGATGTAATCATCGTGCCTGCTTTGTCAAACGATGAGGCAAAAGAAATGTTCCCAGATGGTTGGGATGAACAAAAGCCCTACCTAAGGGTAGTCAAGCAACCTAGTTAATCCCTTAAAATTTAAAGCCCTCAGATTTTTTGAGATTTATCTTTTGCGCAAGCTCACCCTTTTTGCATCCTTGCTTTATTTCGTTTTAGGAGTCAAGCACTTTAAGAATTCAGGGATTTAAAAAAGAGGCTCTAATAAAAAGGTTCCAGCTTGTGTTCCAACGATAACTTCGCCACTAGGGGCTACCCCAAAGTTAATAATTGAACCAGTACTAGGTTGATTAACTATTAAAGTGACATTGCCCTCGCTAACTTTTCCATTAGTGGCATTATCTGGGTCAAAAGTCCAAATAGCTCCAGGTACACAATAATCAGCATAGATATAGTTTCCTCGCAAACTTGGCATCACCTTACCGTTATAGACTTGTCCGCCAGTAATCGCACATCTTCCATATTGGGTTCCCTTAGCTACTGTATGTTCATATTCAAAAATTGGAGAGTGATGATTTTTGATATCAACGTCGTTTATTAGTCGCTGGCTACCCTCATATCCAGCCCATCCCAGATTAAGCTGACCGACACCGTTAGGGAGTAAATTTACCTCTTCAACAAGAGTATTGCCAACATCATTAACCCACAAGTCCCCAGTTTCATTATTGAAAGTGATTCGCCAAGCATTTCTAACCCCGTAGGCCCAAATCTCTTTTCTAATATTGTTATTGGAATCATTTATAAGCGGATTATCTTTTGGAATCTCATACCCGCCTGTTTCAGGTGTAGGTGCTATTCTAAGGATGCTCCCATTCAACTCTTCGAAGCTTTGACTGTTCCAATGGGTACCATTCCCACCCTCTCCGAGCGAAATATAAAGGTGTCCATCTTTTGGTGAAAAGGCAATATCTCCTCCATTATGGACGTTTGCCTGTTGCGGAATAGTGATAATGGTTCTTCTCTGAACATTTTTTGGATTCTCGCTATTTAAATCTCTAGCATTGATGGCTTGAACGATATTTGGAGCGACAAAGTCTTCATCTTGCTTAGTGTCGCTGTTGCTATAAGAAATGTAGAGCCATTTTCCATCGGGAGAAAAAACTAGCCCAAAAAAGCCCTGTTCAGTTTTAACTTCAGTGTCATCTGACACATCTAAGACCATCTTTTCATCATAATTTTGCGTTGCAGAATTATAGGTAAATTGCCAGACGACACCCTGTTGCTCTGCCACTAAAAATTTTTCACTCCCCAAACTTTCGTGCCAAGCAGTGGCGATGGCCTTTTTATCACTAATCAAACGGAGTTTAGCTATAATGTCAACCTTTGAATCTTCCCGTAAGGTCGTAACATCCCTTGCTCCATGATTGCAGGCGGAAGTAAATATTGCCAGTGAAAGAAATAAAATGAATGTACTAAATCCTTTAGTGATAAATTGACTACCCCTTAGGTGATATACAATTTTCATATTCAACTCTCAATTGTTAAGCCTACACACTCATTGCCCAATTTTTATGGCAGGACTTGCTGGGTGCCACACTTTATAGGTTGGTATTAAATCTTTAGGGGTAGTGAGGTTTAAGATGTGGTGACTGGTAGCAGTAAAAAAGTTCCTGTGTGGGTTCCCACAATCACTTCGCCTGTGGGCGTTTTGCCAAAGTTTACAATTGGCCCAGCACTTGGTTGATTAACAATTAGAACGGTTTGGCTTTCGTTAATTTTGCCAACGTCATTTTTGTCATTATTTTTATCACTGGAAATATCTACAGGGTCGATCGCCCAGATAGCTCCAGGAACACAAAAGTCGGCATAAATATATTTGCCAACTAAAACTGGAATCGCTTTGCCATTATAAATTTGCCCGCCAGTGATTGCACATCGGCTAGTTCGTGTTCCTTCCGCCACCGTGTGTCCATATTCAAAAACGGGAAGGTGGTGGTTGCTGGTGCCGGGATTTCTTAACTGACTGCTACCTTCATATAGAGGCCATCCAAGATTAGCTCCGCCTGTGCCATTAGGGATTAAATTCACCTCTTCAATATTAGCTAGCCCTACGTCATTAACCCACAAGTCGCCACTTTTTTCGTCAAAGGCAATTCGCCAAGCGTTTCTTATTCCGTGTGCCCAAACTTCTGGGCGAGTATCACCATTGGGATGGTTTACAAATGGGTTGTCTGGCGGAATCTCATATCCGCCTGTTTTAGGTGTGGGGGCTATTCTAAGAATGCTCCCATTTAGGGTCTTAAGGTTTTGCGCGTTGCCGAATTGGTCGTTTGCTCCGCCACTATCTCCTAGTGAAATATAGAGGTACCCATCTTTAGGTGAAAAGGCAATGTCTCCGCCATTGTGAACTTTACTTGTTTGTGGAACAGTGATGATGGTTGTTCGCTGAACCCCTTTTGGATTGCTACCATCTAAGTCACTTACCTTGATAGCTTGAACTATATAAGGGTGTGAAAAGCCCTCTGGCACAGGCGCTTTTATATCACTATAAGAAATGTAGAGCCACTTGCCATCAGGTGAAAAAGTCATTCCCAACAAACCCAGTTCGCCCTGAGACATTGTGTCATCTGAAATGTCTAAAATAACAACCTCGTCATCTTCTCGAAAAGGTGCATTATAATCTAATGCCCAAACAACGCCGTGCTGTTCAGCAATTAAAACCCTTTCGTCTCCCCAATTTTGGTGCCAGGCTGTTACAATAGTTGGTTTTTCATCAAACAAGGAAAGGCTACCAAGTATATTAATTCGCGAACCACCTCTAGAAACTAAATTATCTATCGCTCCATGATTGCATGCCGAAGTAAAAAGTATCAAGAGCGAAAAGATGATAAGCACAGCAAATCTTGCACCTCTTTTAGCTTTGTGCTGGGCACATGTTGGGAGGCACTTAGTTTTGAAGCTCGATTTATAGCTAGGTTTAATCGCTTTAAGAAGTCTTTGCCGACTTTTTATTCTTTATGGTTTGACAGGCGCCCTACGCTTAAGGGTTCGTTGCTGGTAAAAGGATAAAAGTCCCACTTAAGGTTCCAACAATAATTTCGCCTGTGGGAGTTTCGCCAAAGTTAATAATTGAGCCAATGCTGTTTTGATTGAGGATTAAAGTGTCGCCACCCTTTGGGATTTTTCCATTGGCAGAAATACTTGGTGAAGCATCATTTGGATCGATTGCCCAAATAACTCCAGCCGCACAAAAGTCAGCGTAGATATATTTGCCAATGAGAGCTGGGATTAAATCGCCACTATAAATAAATCCACCAGTAACTGAGCATCGCCTAGATTCTGTGCCTTCAGCCACCGAGTGTTCGTATTCAAAAATTGGAAGGTGGTGGGCTTCAAGGTTGGGGGGCGGGCCTCTAAATGGTTTGCTTCCTTCATACTCGTTCCACCCTAGATTAAGTCCGCCGACCCCATTTGGGATGACGTCTATTTCTTCAATCTCATTTTGCCCGACATCGCCAATCCATAGGTCGCCAGTTTCTTTGTTGAAAGAAATTCTCCAAGCATTTCTTATCCCATAAGCCCAAATCTCAGAACGAGCATCGGAGCGGTCAACGAACGGGTTATCTGCTGGAATCTCATACCCCCCAGTTTCAGGTGTGGGAGAGATTCTAAGGATGCTTCCATTTAGTGTTTCAAGGTTTTGCCCATTCCTAAATTGGTCGTTTGCCCCTCCGCCATCTCCTAGGGCAACATAAAGGTGTTCGTCTTTAGGCGAAAATGCAATGTCGCCTCCGTTATGATTTCCGCCTGGTTGTGGAATAGTAATAATGGTTGTTCGGGGAATGCTTTTTGCATTTCTAGTGCCTAGGTCGGTTGCCTTGACTGCTTGAACCACATTTGGGAAGGTGGCACCTCCTGCTCGGTCGGCTTTGGTATCACTATAAGAAATGTAGAGCCATTTTCCATCGGGTGAAAAAGTCATTCCTAAAAAGCCTTGCTCACTTTGAGCGATGGTGTCTTCTGAAATGTCTAAGACAATGGTTTCGTCAGTAACTCGGCCAGAAGTATCATAAGTCAACATCCAGACAAAACCATGACGTTCAGCGATTAGAAATCTTTGCATGCCTAGGTTTTTGTGCCAAGCAGTAGCGATGGCTTGCTTAGCGTTTAGTAAGAGAGGAAAAACATCGATGTCTTCTTTGGGTGCTTCTTTTGTGGTGGTTGGATTTTTTGAGTCGGTCGTGTCGTTGCTTGAAGAATTAGAAGTTGTTGGAGTTGCTTTAGAATCAGGAGATGCTTGTGTGGTTTGGGGATTGGGGTTGGTTGTGGGATTGGAGCTTACAGTCGACCCGTGATTACAGGCAGACGCAAAAAGCACCAGTGAAAGCATCACGATGATTGCCCCAGAACTTTTGATAGCAAAGCTTTTCTTATTTTTCATTTGCGAAAATGCGAAAACCGCACACTAATTCTCATGAATGGCATTCAAAATATTTAGCCTTCCAGCTTTTGCGGCTGGGAAAAGTGTTCCCAGTGCTCCAATTAGAATAGCAAGGAACACAGGGAAGAGAATTCCATTTGGCAGAGGGAATATCTGTGTAGGTATTATCGGTATAGAAATGGTACTTATAAATTCATCTGGTAGGACCTGAATAATAATAATACTGCTCAGCACTCCAAGTGCTAGACCCAATAATCCACCGAAAGCGCTGACGATGAGCCCTTCAATACGAACCATTCTTCGAACCAATCGTCGTTTCATTCCGACTGCTCTAAGCAAGCCAATTTCTCTTGTGCGTTCAAAAATTGAGAGGGTGAGTGTATTGGCAATTCCTAACGCGGCTACTATAAAAGTTACATATAAGAATACCTGAACAATATTTGTTCCTCCATTTAGATTGCCAATCAGCCTATCGTTGTATTCTTTTTTGGTAAAGACTTTTAGGTCGGGGTCGTTTATTTCAAATATTGACGTAGTTGCTTCTTCTATTTGTTTCTTACTTACGCCATCTACTGCCTGTACTGAAATTAGAAAGTCACGTCGTGTAGCAATATGTTTATCTACGAGTTCAACGTTCATAACCCACTCTCCTATCACCTGAGTTAATTCATCTGCAAATATCCCAGCTACTGTTAGCTCAGCTTCTGCACCACTTGGAAACACCGTATTAATTGTTGAGCCTATCTCTAAGCTGTAGTTTTCAGCTCGATCTTGTGAAATAAATATTACATCATTGCGACTTAAATCAAAAGATGCTGTGGCGTCGTCTAGGTCGAGATTGAGGTGTTGTTGGATAGTTGTGAGGTTGGTAGTTGTTATATCAAATTCTTCATTCCGTTCAGTTCGCACCCCTGAAGAATCTATCGTGTGGGGAACTCTAATACCCTGCTCAATGTAGCTAAATGGTTGAGCAGATTCCACAATAGCTAGTTTGCCAATTTCTCCACCAATATTTGTTGCAAAATAAATGTCAGGATTGTCGCCTCTGCACTGCTGCTTGCATATTATGTAGTCAGATTTCACAACTCCATCTAAGACTGTGCTAAATGTAGCCCCAATTGAAGAAGAGGCAATCGTTGCCACCGAAATGAGGGCGATACTGATGATAAAAACTATTGCTGTATTGGCTGTTCGCTGAGGGTTTCTGGCAGCATTTTCAACGCCAAGAGTTCCAGTGATTCCATACATTTTTTTCAGCGGAAACCCTAGAAGTTTGGAAAGCGGCCTGCCAAAGAACGGGCTTGCAATATTGAACCCCATAATAGTGATTAGTAGCCCCATAGCGAAAATCACTAGAGCTCCAGCAAGGCTGAAGTCATTAATCCACTTAGTTAACCCCCAAGCTAAAAACATCCACGTGATACCCATTGCCAAAATGATGAAATTTCCAAATAATTTTTTAATTCGGATTCCACCCCAATAGACTGCTAGAGCCGATACTGGTGTTACTAAAGCGATAACGCGCCATGGTTGAAACAAACAAAAGACAGCTATCCCTATACCTGCGAGCATCACGATTGAACCCACAATTGGTCGATGTTTAGCTTCTGTTTGTGCGGTTGCATTTGTTCCTTCTCGTAGGGCAGCAATCGGCGGAACCCGTCTAGAACGGATGGCTGATGGAAGGGCCGCCAACATTGTTAGCCCTATGCCAAGCGTAGCTGCCCAAATGACTGTTCTATAGTGAAACACTAAACTTATTGCTGAAAAGCCACCTCCACTTGTTGCATTAATGAGCACTACCAGAAAATAGAACACACCAACTCCACCTGCAAGACCGATAACCGTTGCAGCTATTCCAACAATGAAGGATTCCCCCAAAACTAGCTGGGAAAGCTGTCTTCCTCCTAACCCGACTGCACGAAGCAAGCCTAGCTCTTTTATTCGTTGATCCAAAATAATAGAAAAAGTGTTGAATATAACAAATGCCGATACAAATAAAATTACAAAAGCAAAGATTAATAAGACTACGCGGAAAAAGTCGATGATGCCTGAGAAGTCGTCTGAAACCTCATCGGCAAATTGTTCGGTTGCGACTACTTCTGCTTTAACATTTGCTGTCGTTAGTATATTTTTTATTTCTTGTGAATTAAGCACACTTTCAAGGTTGGTCACGACTTCTAGAGGGTTGCTTCCAGCTTCTGTGTAAACCTCATACTGATCAATACCCTTATCGTCATTTAGAAGTTTGATGGCGGTGGGAGTGTCAAAGACAATTAGCTGTGCACCTGCTAACCCATCTTCTCTTGCACCTAGCCGAAAAGTACCTACAAGTGTGTATTGTGCTGAGCCAGCAGATTCCCCCGCTGGAATGGTGATGATAAATTTCTCACCGATTTTTAATTCGTTATTTTCGGCGGTAGCGTCGTCAACAGCAAACTCTTGAGGGCCAGTTGGTTGTCTGCCTCTAATTAAGAAATTGTTTCGGCGGGTTGTGCTTTCATCCCAGTTGCTTCCGACTACTGGGGCGCCTTCGGCATTTGACCCAATGACTTCATTATCTAAATGCTTTAATATCAAGCCAAACTCTACAATTGCTGACTCAACAGTCTCAACACCTTCAACTTCTTCAAGCTCTGACTTTAATTCAATGGGAAGAGGTGGTGCGAGGTTTCTGTCTCCAAAGTCAATTTCTGACCTAATAATGAGTTGCGATTCGCCAGCAATATCACGAGATAAGTCAGTGAAGATGCTTCTCACGCTATCGGTGAAAATGAATATACCACTTACAAGTGTTACCCCAACAACAACTGCAAGGGTTGTCAAAATAAACCGTGCCTTTCGGTGCACTATGTTTTTATAGGCGAGGCGGAAAAGTTGCATTTAATTAATTTAAATTAAGTTTGCTTTAAATCTTTTACTTCAAATATTTTGAGTATTCCCAAATATAGTGCCTACTGTAGACGTTTTACAATTTCTTCACGGGTTGGGTTCAGCAGTTCATCTACTAATTTCCCATCATTTAGAAATAGCACTCGGTCGGCAATGCTGGCAGCGGTTGGGTCATGTGTGACGATGACGATGGTTTGCTTCAGGTCTTCTACAATTTTTCTAAGGAATGCCAAAATCTCATTTCCGGTGGCAGAGTCTAAGTTTCCAGTTGGTTCATCACCAAACACAATAGCGGGGCGCCCCATCAATGCCCTTGCCACAGCCACCCTTTGTTGTTGACCGCCTGAAAGTTCAGTTGGGCGGTGGGTCATTCTATTTGCCAACCCAGTAACTTCAGCTAGTTCGTTAAACCAGGTTGTATCAAGACTTTTTCCTGCCAAATTTAGTGGTAATGTAATGTTTTCTTTGGCTGTCAGTGTTGGGATGAGGTTAAAGCTCTGGAATATAAACCCGACATTATCTCGGCGAAGCTCGGTGAGCTCTTTATCGGGCAGGTAGGCTAGATTGATTTCTCCAATATAGGCATAGCCAGATGTTAGGGAATCTAACCCAGCCATACAGTGCATAAGGGTTGATTTGCCCGAGCCAGATGGCCCCATTATGGCGGTTAGTTCCCCTGCTCTTATTTGGGCATTTACCCCATCAAGGGCGCGAACCTCGGTGTCGCCTATTCCATATATTTTGTAGGCATCTTCAGTTCTGGCTACAAATTCTGAATCTTGATTTATAGGCTCTTGGCTGGCTCCGTTTGTATCTTTATCAATATTTGCGGTTTCATCAATGTCTATACCCATACTTAGCAGAATAGCATTTTTTGGCTTTTAATTTGTATCAAGGTGCAGGTTTTATTTAAATGTTTATGAAATCTGATTTTTAATCAGTATTTTGATGAGAATTGTTTTTACTGAATATGACGTTTTTATTGTATATTAGGGTTAATCTATATTGGATTTCCTATACTAGGTTTAATTATTAGGTTTATTGTGTGTTGGGCTAGTAACCAGACTCTCAGGTCTATGAGAGCAGAGGTTTAATTGTTGGGCTTAGTGCGTGTTAGGTTGGTTGAGTTCTTTTCTATATATATTGGTGTCTCTTTGTATAAAACCCAGCTTTTGATAGAGGGCATTGGCTTCTACCCGTGTTGGATTAGAAGTAAGGTCGACCCAAGCTACCCCAAGTTTTTTAGCTAACTCAATTGCTTCAGTGTTGAGCTCTTCTCCGATGCCTTTTTGTCGATGGCTTTCATCAACCACGACATCTTCTATTCTGGCTTGCTTGGTAAAAGCGGTTTGGTAAATAACGAGTGTTAGGCTGCCTACAATTTCACCTTTTTCACGAGCTAGAAGCAAGGCGCCTGTTTTTAGAACTTCTGCTAAGTCGGTTTTGCCCGAAAAAGTCTTATCTAATTGGGGGAGGAGCTTCAACATTGCTTCCTCAACATCTTTGGTGATGTCGCCCGATTCTTGAATGAGGATGATTTCAATATCGCTATACTCGTTTTTTTTATGGGTCATATATTTATTTGTGTGAAAGGTTGGCACTGAAAAGTTTTTGTGCTTTGTTTCTGGTTATTGTCATTTGTCTATTGTTTTGCCTCATAGTGTCACTATTTTGTATTATCACAGCTTCTTAACTTTATAGAATTGCCTCAAATCGTTTTCAAAACAAACTTTCCCGTTTGAAGCCCCTCTAAATCAACTGACACAAATTTATAGCCAGCTGCTCGAACTGCTTCAACAATTGCATTGCGGTTTTCAAGAACGGAAGCAAGCTCTTCATCTGCGATTTCTATTCTGGCGGTATCTCCGTGGTGGCGAACTCTTAAATTCCTATAGCCCAAATCTTTCAGCGAGGTTTCGGCGACATCAATCTGTGCTAGCACATCGTGTGTTACTTTTGTGCCGAAGGGGATTCGAGAAGCTAGGCAAGGCTCAGCTGGCTTATCCCAAGTTTCTAATCCTAGCTCTTTGGAAATTTCTCTCACATCTTGCTTAGAAAGTTCAGCTTCTAAGAAAGGAAATTTAGCCCCTCTTTCTTTGGCGGCATCAATTCCTGGGCGCCAGTCTGAAAGGTCGTCTGTATTTACCCCCAATAAGATATTTGGCATTACATTTGGCGATATATCTAGATCTTTTTGTAAGCCTCTTCTTTTCTTTTCTTTACCATTCTCAAATGTTTTGCCATGCCCGTTTTTTGTTTGTTTTGTTTGACAACCCCCTTTCACCGTTGCTATGCCCCTATTTTTTATATCGCTATTAATTTCAGAGCTATAAATTTGTTCCCAGATAGCATCCATAAGGGCAGCTTTACACCAATAGCACCTGTCTTTATCGTTGCGTTGATATTTTTCGCGGTATTTTTCATCGTCAAGCTCACCAGTTTCAATTGGCATCCAGTTTAGCCCCCATTTTTTTGCGATATTTTCACAATGCGTCAACTCTCTTTTTGCTAAGGAAGGCGAAACAGCTGTAACGCAAATTGCCTGGCTGCCAAAAATATCAGTTGCAATTTTTGCAAGCAGTGAAGAATCCACCCCGCCTGAAAATGCTACAACCATTTTGTTGCTTGTGGAATCACCCAAAGCCATTAGCGCAACTTTTAACCGCTCAAGTTTGATACTATTTCTTATGCTCGCAGAATTTTTCATAGCTATAGCTTAAATTAGTCAAATTCCCCACCTGCGCCATATTGTGTATATTTATAGTTACTCATATATTATGCCTTTATGCTTTCTAATCCAGTTTTCCACAGGAGTGATATAGACATGAGCTAAAACCTTAAAATCCCTATTCTAATTTATTATTTTTTAACGTTTTTCCTAAAATTAAGCCTATGAAACTATATGGAAAAATTACTGCACTTGCACTTCTGGTGGGAGCTTTCTCACTTATAGCTGCAAGCTGCAATCATAACGACGACAGTTCTTCGTCAGGAACTACAACAACTGCGGCAAGAACTACAACAACTGCGGCATCGCCCGCTACTGACATAGAATTTGAACTCGCAACCATTCTACCTGAGTCGGGAGATCTCGCATTTCTTGGTCCACCTATGATTCAGGCCGCTAGGTTAGCCGTGCAAGAAATTAATGATGCCAGTGCTGGCATTGAAATTATCTTCCTTCCAGGAGATAGCGGAACTATGCCCGCAATTGCTGGTGCTGTAGCCGATGCACACATTGCCGACAATGTCAGTGGAATTTTAGGTGCTGCTGCATCTGGCATTTCATTGTCGATTATCGACAAGGTAACTCAGGCTGGAATTGTTATGATTTCACCGTCTAACACATCGCCTACATTTACGGGCTATGATGATGGCGGATATTATTTTAGAACAGCTCCTTCAGATATTCTTCAAGGACGTTTGCTGGCCGAGACACTTGTAGACGATGGACATAGTTCAGCAGTTGTGTTAAACCGTGCTGACGATTATGGTCGTCAACTAGCTGCTGCCACTAAAGATGCTCTTGAATCAGCTGGTGGAAGCGCTACGGTGATTGAGTTTGATCCAGAGGCTGCCAGCTTTGAGGGTGAAGCTCAGCGGGTTGCTGCCTCAAACGCTGATGCTGTTGTTGTTATTGCTTTTGAAGAAGGCGTGAAGGTGCTTTCAGCGCTGTTTGAAAACAATGTTGCAGCTAACAAAATGTATATAACTGATGGTTTGGCTGTAGCTGATTTGGGTGAAAGAATTAACCCTCAGAACACAGGCGTTGTAGCAGGCATCACAGGTGTTGCACCATCAGCTGCTCCAGAAAGTGGAGAAGCAACATTTGAAAGTCGCTTCAGAGCATTTGCCCCAGAAGTAGAAAGCCTTATTTTCTCTTCAGCATCCTATGACGCAGTTGTCATTTTGGCACTCGCAGCTCTTGAAGCAAAGAGTGCAAAATCTAGTGATTATGTTGGATTCATAAACAACATCACCAAAGGTGGCGAAAAGTGTAATCGCTTTGCTGCCTGTGCTGCGCTTATTAACGCTGGAACAAATATTGACTATGATGGAGCCTCTGGGCCGCTGGAGTTTACAGACCCAGGTGAACCAGGTGCTGGCGTCTATGATATTTTTGCTTTCTCTTCAACAGGAGAAAGAAGTGTTTCGAAACAAGAAACTTTGAGCTAACACATCAAAGATACGATTAAATAAAATCAATTAAATAAATAAAATCAATTAAAAAGAGAGCGGCTTTGCTTAACGACAAGGCCGCTCTTTTTTGTTTATCCCCTTCTATGGCATTTTGTCTACCATTTATTTTTAACACTTCTGTTTTTAAGTATGCCTTTGGCAAACTTTAATTCTTTAAAGCAAGCAAAATTTTCATAAATAAATTTATTAAAATATAAAAGATGGTTATTAAAAATTCTGGCGTTAGAAAAAAATTGTCTTCATATCGTATTGCAAGAATTTCAAATATGGGCAAAGTGGTTGCGTTGCTATTATTTGGCATAGTGGTTGCTGCTATACTAGCCAGCTGCAATCACTCTAAGCCAGTTGTGGCAGGTAGCAATTGCCAAGCGGCAGAACCGGGAACTATTCCTAGCACAAAACCAGGAGATTTTCAGATGGCAGCGATTATGCCACAAACTGGCGCACTGGCATATTTGAATGAACCGATGTCTAGAGGCGTGGAGTTTGCTGTGGAAGAAATCAATCAAGCCAACAAGGGAATTAACATCTCTTTACAATTTAGAGACAGCGGTGGTAGCCAAGAGATAACAAGCCAAGCTGCAGATAGCCTGATTTCTGATAATGTTGATGGAATAATTGCTGGAACCTCTTCTGGGGAATCGCTTTCAATACTAGACAAAGTAACTCAGGCTGAAATTGTTATGATTTCACCCCTTAATACTTCCCCAAATCTCACCACTCAAGATGTGCGTGGTTATTACTTTAGAACCCTTGCAAGTGATTTGTTGCAGGGGCGATTAATCGCTGACCTCATTGTAGAAGATAGCTTTACATCTGCTGTTATTTTGAACCGAGCTGATGATTATGGGCGTCAATTGGCAAAACAAATCCGCCTTTCTTTAGAAGAAGATGGTGGAGAGGCTAGTGTGATTGAATACGACCCCGACAAATCTGGGTTTCAAGGTGAAGCACAAAAAGCAAAGGCTACAAACGCACAAGCCTTAGTGCTGATTGCCTTTGATGAAGGGTTAAAAATGTTGCCTGAACTTATTGAAAATAACTTTGGCCCATCACAAACCTCCTATTATTTGACTGATGGGCTAACTATATCTAATTTAGGTGAGCGAATAGACCCTGAAAACCCAGGTGTAGTAAGTGGAATAACCTCTGTAGTTCCAGGGGCAGATGAAAGAGGCGACACTACATTTACTAGCCGTTTTAAGAACCGTTTTCCAAGTGTAGAGGGCGCATTTATTGTAAACAGCAATGATGCTGTCATTGTTTTGGCCCTTGCTGCCTTAAAAGCTGGAACTTCAGATCCGTCTAAATATGTTTGTGAGATAAATGAAGTTACAAGAGGCGGGCAACGTTGCACTCGATTTAGTGAATGCGCCGACCTTATTGCTGAAGGAAAAGACATTGATTACGATGGAGCGTCTGGGCCGTTGGAATTCACAGATGATGGCGAGCCGAGCGAAGCATTTTTTGATGTTTTTAAGTTTAATTCTGACGGAATTCGCGTAAAAATTGGGGGAAGATTGCTAAATTAATGCTCTGTTGTAACACCCTAGGGAAATATTGAATTTCCTACTGAAAACCTCTTTATAAAAACTATCTAAAAATTTTAATAATAAAAACTTGACAAATAGCACCGATTGGTGTATTTTATTAGTAAGCGGTGAAACTCGGTGATGATGGTTCTCCAGAAGTTTATCTAGAGTCTATCTATTTGAGAGTCACTCCAAATAAAAAGAAAGAATCAAAAACTGGAGAAAGTTATGAGAGCATTAAAGTCGGCATTTATAAATGTCAAAAAGAAATCAACAATTTCTATTGTTGCATCAGTTGCCATATTGAGCGCTGTGTTTATTTTGATTCCATCCAATACTGCGGTGGCACAAACCCCTAATACTACAACGCCAGCAACAACGGCAGCCGTTCGCTTGAATTGGTCTACGGGTTCAACACAAAATAACACGACTAACCCTGCCGTTTATACTGTTCAGTATGAATCGCGAAATTGTATAAACAATGTTTTGATTGGTGGAACCCTTCATGGGGCCGCTATCTCAGGTGAAGATGCTGTGCTTGGAGCAAATAATCAAGGCCACACAATTTTGACCACTCATGCGAATTTAAATCCTAGCTCAACAGATGGAAGAGGCGCTGAAGATTGTATATATATAATCACGGTTACGGCGAGTATGAATTGCTCATTTACAGTAACAGCAGGTACCACAGCAGTTGGAGCTGCTACACAAGCATCTGCTGGCAATAACCCAACCCAACTTACATTTACCCTTCGTGGAAAGATAAGCACCGATGCTAATTTTTTCCAAACTAAAGTAGCTGACTTAAATAATGCAGCTGCTGGAACTTTACAATATGTTCATGCAAATGGAACATCAGGTGATGTAACAATATCTAACAATGCTGTTTCAATGAGCGCTCAAGCTTCTAGCTGTATAGCGCCATCTTCAGTGTCTGGTATTACAATTGCAAATGCAGAACCACTTGGCAGTTCAGAGATTTCGTTAAGCATCAACCCAAACAATAGATGCCAGCCACAGAATTCTAATCAGCTAACCCAAAATCTTCCAGCAGGTACGCCAAACAGGTTAATTCGTGTTTTAGTTGATGCCTCTTGTACTTATACGATGACGGTTCAGTCGACAACAACTGGGGCAACTACTTCTTTTAGAGCTAGGTGTACAGCAGTAGCTGTTTTGTATGAAAGAAATGGCAACGCATTAAATGTATCTGTAATTAGAAGTTCAGACAACCCTACTGCTTTACGTATTAACGGTAATCAAGTGATTAGGGCAGCAGCTGTATCAGGCGCTTATATTGCTCAAGTAACGCTTATGCTCTCGGGGCAGTGCCCACGCACTAGAACGGTTAAGGTTCAATACGAGGTAACCGATAGCACAAATTCCACAGCACGAAATACACCATTGAATGTTCAAATAACTCGGGCTTCAACTGCTGATAGTAGCTGTATTGCTGTGCCAAACACAATCAATCTAAGAGCAGCAACAGTTGATAGAGACAATATTGATAATTCAGTGGAGGTAACTTTAACTGAACGTCCAGTACTAGGAAGAACCTGTGCTTACGTATTCAAGTATCCACGAGTATCAGGGGCATTGTCATTAGCTGCTGAGCCAGGACACAACTTTAAAACAGGAACAGGAACAAATACAAGAATTGTTCGTCCGCTAACAGGAGCTATTACTGGTAGAACAGGTGACCCACTAGATGGAGAACAAACTTTTATTGTCACAACTTTCTTATCTAACACCAGTGTGAGCTTTGTTTATGAATCTAGGCGGCTTCCAATTACTGTGCGAACAACATTCCCAAGCGATGCTACTTTCACAACAAATGATGTAGTTACATATCGTATTGCTCTAGTTGGCAAATGCGCTAGGTATCCAGAAATCATTTCAAATGCATTGGGCGCACAGGGAGTCTTTAGACAGGTGCAGGTGTTTCCTGGAACAACATTAGTCTATGACCCCTCTCTTCAATCATTGACAAGTTCAACTAGTCAAGCTGGGCCATCCTTAATAGAGGTTACGCCAATCGTGGTTGAGAACGGGCAGACTTTCCCCTGTGAAATTCAAGTATCTGAAACTGGAACTCCCAGTCACTGTACGGTCCAAGGAAATACTGGAACTGGAGGGACTCAGAAGATTACATTTGCAGAAGGGCTAACTAGCTTTGACTTTAGGTTCGACCATGATTGTAGTGGTAAGACAACAAGTACTCGAGTTCCAAGCCGTGGCTTAACTGGATAAACCACAACTAATAGAACTATTTTTTAGCGGGTCTCGCAACCAACAAAAAGCAAACAATAAGTAAAGTGGGTAAGGCATAAAAACCTTACCCACTTTATTTTTACTTTAAATTAAGTCTTTAAATCAGGTCTTCGTCTTTGGAAGATTGATTGTTGGGATTGTTGCGTGATGGGCTGTTGTTTTTATTAGCCCCAAAAGATGAAGAGTCGCCACCTTCTAGATATTCGGGTGGAACCTGTTGATGGGAAGAAGCAGCATCTGAAAATCGAGTAGAGTTACCATCCCAGTGTAATTGAATGTTTCCAATTGGCCCAGAGCGATGTTTGGAAATGCTTACATCAGTAATATTGTCTTGCTCAGCATTTTTGTCATAGATATCTCTATATAGAAACAACACTACATCAGCATCTTGTTCAATAGAACCAGATTCACGCAAGTCGGCAAGCACGGGTTGCTTATCACCTCGGTTTTCAACATTTCTAGATAGCTGACTCAAGGCAATTACTGGGCAATCAAGCTCTCTTGCTAAGATCTTTAGCCCGCGACTGATTTCGCTCACTTCAGCTTGACGGTTTTCAAATGCTCGCTTAGGTGAAGACATCAACTGTATATAGTCAACAAAGACTGCCCCTAGCTCACCTACCTCTGAGCGAGTTCGAAGAGCTTTTGCGCGCATTTCCGTAACCGTGAGTGCTGGATTGTCATCAATGTGTAGTTCTGCTTCAACGAAGTTTTCCATTCGGGCTACTAGAGTTTGCCACTCTTGTGCTGTTAGCTGGCCGTTTTGAAGTTTTTTGGTTCCAACCCTTGTTTGTTGTGCCACAACGCGTCGAGTAATTTCAACGGAGCTCATCTCCATAGAGAAAAATAACACAGGCTTTGCTCTAGCAATGTTGCTTGCTATTTGTAGTGCAAAGCTAGTTTTTCCTTGTGAGGGGCGAGCGCCTACTACAATTAGGTTTTGTCGCTGAAGCCCAGAAAGTATTTCATCCAAGTCGATAAATCCAGTTGGCACCCCAGTTATTTGATTGCCTCTCGCAAATAGTTCTTCTAGCTCTCTTAGAAATTCATCATAGAGTTTGCCCAAGCTCATAATGCTTTTTGCCAGGCGTTCTTGGGTAGAGCTATAAATCAACCCTTCTGCTTCTGCAATTACATCATTAATTTCTCTTTCATGGTCTTCTGCCACGAGGTCGATTACAAGCTCAGCTGCTGTCTGGAGCTTTCGCCTCATATAGTGGTCTTTAATGATCTTTGCGTAGTCGCCCACATGTGTAGGGGCGGGGGAGCTCTGACGCATCTGCTGCAGGTCGCCTTTAGAAATTTTTGGTTTAAACCCAGTATCTTCATCTTCGTCTTCTTGTGTTTTTTCAAGGTAGTCACCTAGTGTTAAGATGTCAATATTTGTTCCTCTCCTAAACAGCTCCCTCATGGCTTTAAAAATTATTTGATGAGTTGGCTTAAAAAAGCATTCTGGATCTTTTATTTCTTCAAAACCTATAGCAACAGCATCGGGCGTGGTTAGCATTGCGCCAAGTAATGCTTCCTCAGCCTCAATACTATGTGGTCGATTTGTTGAATTTACTGGGGAACTGCCCGAATTGAATCCACCTCTTGATCCACCTCTAGACCCAAACCCATTTGAGCTGTCTAGATTAGAGCCAGAAGAAAATGAGCCCCTATCTTGAGAGTATTTAGCCTTTTGGGAGTAGTTGTTTTCAGAATTGGATTGGCTACTTTTATTTTTGAATTTGTCTTTTTCAGCGTTGTCTTCATCTTCGCTGCTTGGATTGTTTCTTTCTGTAATAGACATAGTTGTCTCCTTTGATAATTGAATAGTTAATATTTAAATTCGTTGAATCTAAATATTTGATATGTTGGCTCAGCTCTAAATTTTTTGCCAGCACCAAATTTTTGAAATATTTGATAGTCCAGCTTTTGATAGCTAAGGTTAAGCCGTTGATATTTTGATATATTGAAAGGTTCACAAAAAATGGTTGCATTTTATTTTTAATTATTTTTATCTGTTGTAACTGTTTTATTGTTTTAATTGTTGTTTGTTAATTTCCAAATAATTTCCAAA